>VXZF01000681.1:0-9853 GCA_009845645.1 Gemmatimonadota bacterium
TGGCAAGGGGCCTTGCTGTGGGAATTGTACTACAAGACGGCCGAGCAACTGCACTCGGATCGGGAGGCCCTAGAGGCCAAACAGCGCGCGCGCCAGAAACTCGACGAGCACCTTGACCACATCGAGGGCCACTGGCCGGCCCAGCGCGTCGTCCAGTTCCAAGAGCACATTGATCAGCTACCTCCCAGCTATTTGGTGGCCTACAACCGCGCGCAGATTAAGGTGCATCTGGAGATGATTGCCCGCCTGAGCCGGGAGCAGCCTTTTGTCTTGGAATTCATCGAGCACGAGGGGCACACTGAGGTCGTCATCTGCACCCGCGACCAGCGCCAACTCATGGCCAAGATCTGCGGCGCTTTGGCCGTCAACGACATCAACATCCTCCGCGCGGATGTCAATACCCGCGCCGACGATGTGGTACTCGACATTTTCCAGGTGACCAACATCGACGGCAGCCCGGCGCTGCCCGACTGGAAGAAGGAGCGCATGCGCGAGCGGGTGGCCGAGGTTATTTCGCTACGGCTAAAGGCCCGCGACTTGATAGCGAAGTACAGCAGCAGTTGGGATCGCCGCCGCCGCCAGCGGCAGTACGACCAGCCACCGCGCATTGCGTTTGACAATCACATCTCAGCCCGCTACACGGTCGTCGATATCGAAGCCCAAGACACTGTGGGCCTGCTGTACAGAATCGCGTATCTGCTGGACGAATTGGATCTCGACATCCACCGTGCCATTATCAATACGGTGGCGGCGCGGGCGCAAGATTCCTTCTACATCGTCGATGCCGAGGGGCAGAAGATCACCAGCCACGAGGAACTCGACCGGATACAGCAGTACCTGCTCGACGGGCTGGCGTCTTAGATCTGTAATCAATCCGGCTCATTGGATCCCATGGCCCGCTGAAGGGCTTGGTAGTTCTCGTTTACCTGTTGGAAGTACGGGTGCGGGTGCCCGATCTGGCGGCGAAAGGTGTCGAAGATTTCCAGCGCCCGTCGCATCAACGGCTCAGCGTCCTCGCTCCGGTGAGTGGCCTGTAGCAGTGCCGCCAAGTTTAACATCACTCCAGTTGTAAATCAGAATTGTTTTATAAATTTGCAGAGGCGATTCTGCGCGCGATGGACGCAATTCGGGTCTGCGGCTCCTGACCCTAATGTAGTCCGGACGTTTGCATCACCGCATCAAATACATTATCATTTGATGCAAATAACAGGAGCATCCTAATGAGAACGACACTCGATATCGACGACCCCGTCCTCCGGGAGTTGAAGCAGCTCCAAACCAAGGAGGGCAAGTCCCTAGGTAGGCTCGTATCCGACCTGCTAGCACGTGCGCTGAAGGAAGATTCAGCCCCTTCCACCTCCACTGCGCCTCCGGTCTGGATCGCAAAGCCGATGGGCGCACGCGTCAATCTCTCCGACAAGGAAGCCGTGCATCGGGCCTTGGACCGCTGATCGCCCATGAGCTATTCCTTGGACGTCAACATCCTTCTCTATTCGTCGGACGCCTCCAGTCCATTCCATGCGAAAGCCAAGAGCTTTCTAGAATCCTGCATGAGTCGGAGCGACGTGCTCTATCTGAGTTGGCCGACGATAATGAGTTATCTGCGCATTGCCACGCATCCATCCATATTCGATGAGCCGCTGATGCCCGAAGAGGCCATGGCCAACGTGGAGACGCTGCTCAATCTGCCCAATTCTCGCTGTCTGGCCGAGGAAGACGGATTCTGGGAGACGTGGCGATCCGTGACTAGTGAGACGGCCGTGCGTGGCAACTTGGTGCCGGATGCACACCTCGCCGCGCTGCTTCGCTTCCACGGGGTGCGTCGGCTGTACACGCACGACCGCGACTATCGGAGATTCGATTTTCTCGATGTACAGGACCCACTCGCTTGACGCTCGATGAACAAAAACTCAGAGGAATGGTACCCGTCACCGACAAACTCCTTGACCAGATGGTCCAGGCCATCGTCGCCGAGGTCGATCCCGAGCAGGTGATCCTCTTCGGCTCGCGGCGATGCGCGGGAAGATTCGGACATTGATCTGGTGGAGGCCGAGCCGTTTGGGAAGAATCGGAAGCTTGCCCTTGAAAGCCTCATTGACACCCTCTTACCCCAAGCTCATAGAGGAGAATAATGTCAGCGCACTCTAAGCCAACCTGCAAAGTAATTCGCGGCCGAGGAACCTACGAAGGCAAACAGGCTCTCACCTATGTCTCAGGGATCGCCGCCGAGACCACCGGCTCGCAGGGTATTTGCATGCACCTGCTGAACATACCGCCTAAAGAACGAGCCAAGGCCCACCTGCACGAAAACCACGAAACAGCTATTTATGTCATTAGCGGCCAAGCTATAATGTGGTATGGGGAGCGGCTGGAGGAGCATGAAGACATCAACAGCGGCGACTTTATTTACATCCCCGCCGGCGTCCCGCACCTTCCCTACAATCCCAGCGAGACCGAAACCTGCACTGCTGTGATCGCTCGGACGGATCCCAACGAGCAAGAGAGCGTTAAACTCTTACCCGAACTGGACGGGATACACAGCTAGACAGAGGAGTCGATGTGCCCATCACAAGAAAAGTGAGCGGTAAACATCGAACTCAACCTCTTTTTCTACTTCGCCATGCTCAAAGAAGGTCAACTCGTCAAAGCCATTCCCCTAGAAAGGGGACAGGTGCTGTGCCGCTATCCACGCTGGCAGGACATACCCTCATACGTCGAAATGTGCCAGATTCTGCACCGCGAGCGGGTGCGGGCCTATCACGCTGATACGGATTTCGCCCTAGGCTGCCAACGCTTGGCTCGGATCATGGTCGAAGTCGAGACAGGTCAGGCCTCCCACCTTTTGCTGGAGATGGATGGACGCATTATCGGCGAGGGCCGCATGGCTCCCCGCAGCCGGGTCATGGGGGTTTTGGGAATCAAAATCATCGGCGAGTACCAGGGGCGGCGCTTAGGCACGGCGCTGATGGAGATTTTGGAGGAAGAGGCGCGCAAAATGGAATTGCAGCAGATTTACTTAACTGTATTCGCCAATAACACCCCTGCCCGCCGTTTGTACGAAAAGGTTGGTTATCGGCAAGTAGGGCGCATTGCCGAATGGTTCAATGAAGAGGACGAAGACGGCCATATTGCGCTGGTGGACAAAATAGATATGATGAAACGCCTAGAGCCGGATGCGCGAGAATGAAGACACCTGTGATCATTTTCACCGACGACGCGGCTGGAAGAGCATGTAGGCATCAACTTTCTCTACTCGTCGGACGGTTCCAATGACGCCTAATGAGCAAAAAGTTTCTACTGCCAAGGGAATGGTACCTGTCACTGACGCGCTCCTCGACCAGATGGTCCAGGCCATCGTCGCCGAGGTCGATCCCGAGCAGGTGATCCTCTTCGGCTCTCGCGCTCGGGGCGACGCGCGGGAAGATTCGGATGTCGATCTCGTAGTGGTGGAGGCCGAGCCGTTTGGCCCGGAGCGAAGTCGCCGTCAGGAACTGGTCAGGCTCTACCACACGCTGGTCGAATTCCCCGTTTCCACAGATATCCTCGTCTATTCTCATGACGACGTCGACTACTGGCGCGACTCGCTCAATCACGTTCTGGCGCGGGCGCTGCGGGAGGGGAAGGTGCTTTATGAGCGACGTTAAATGTGCGAGGATGCTGTTGGATGCGGCTGAGCGCGATATCGCGGCTCTTCGAGCCATGTGCCGTTCAGACGAAATCTCCGACGAGATTTTCGGCTTTCACGTGCAGCAGGCCGTCGAGAAGTTGTTCAAATCTTGGATCGCTCTACTGGGCGAGGTGTATCCACTGACCCACAATATCGAAAGATTGTTCAATCTCCTCGCCGATCAAGGCGTCGCTGTGGAGCCCTTCCGCAAGCTGATTGATTACACCCCATACGCCCTTGAGTTTCGTTATACAGGTGTGGACTCAAGTACCGAAGCAATTGATCGCGAGGGTACTCTTGCGATCGTCGAAGCGTTGCTGGAGGAGGTCCGGCGGCGCTTGGTGGAGGTGGAGGGAGTGTGATAGAGTGGCCTCGTGTTCGGGTTGGAGACGTAGCCCAAGAGTTCATCAGCGGTAGCGCTTCGATCCTCGAATTCCCCCTTTTTCATTTTTAATTCAACAGAAATTTGCAGACTTAAATGCGTTTCCTTCCAAACGGACTGAACATTCCGGACGAATTGCTTGAAGAGCGTGATAAAGGGAACGTCGTGTTCCTGTGCGGAGCAGGCGTTTCCTATCCCGCCGGAATGCCGGATTTCTTGGAATTGGCAAAGTATGTGGTCGAAGAGCTGGGGACACCACAAGACGCGCCATTGCGTAAAATGCTGTCGGATAATGAGGATGTACCAGAAGGCGCACGTCCTTCGCTAGATCAGATATTCAACCTTCTTCAGCAGGAATACACGGCGGGTGAGATTGACTACCTGATAGCAAAGCGGCTGAGAACTAAGCCTAGGACTTGCGTCTCAACGCACGAGACGATCTTACGCCTGTCTAAAGGTGCTAACGGCAAACCCCAGATTGTCACGACGAACTTCGACCTTCTCTTCGAACGGGCCGCTGGCCGAACATTGAAAACCTATGTTCCGCCAGTGCTGCCCGATTTGGCCAATGAACAGCCGTTGAACGGACTTGTCTATCTCCACGGCCGGATTGACTACAGAATCAAACGGGGTGAAGGTCGGCAGGGATTCGTCGTAAGCAGTTCGGATTTCGGGCGGGCCTACCTAGCAGAAGGTTGGGCGACGCGCTTCATTCGCGATCTCCTCGATCAATACACAGTCATTATGCTTGGATATTCCGCGAACGATCCACCCGTCAGATACTTGCTTCAAGGTCTGCACACCCAGCGACGTGGGAGTCGGGCGAGGCTCTTCGCGTTCGACCGTGGGACTGAAGAAGAAGTCCTGCCGCGTTGGCGAGATAGCGGAGTTCAAGCACTTCCTTATTCCGGGATAGGCGACGATCACTCCGCTCTATGGGATACCTTATCAGAGTGGGTGGAGCGTGCGGATGATCCCTTGGCTTGGAGGCAAAGAATTGTCGACCTAGCTAGGAGAGGCCCGAGAAATCTTGAGCCATACGAGCGCGGTCAGGTCGCGTCGCTCGTCAGAACCGACGTGGGCGCAAAGCTGTTTGCAGATGCCGACCCGTCGCCGCCCGGCGAATGGTTGTGCGTGTTCGACCGAAATTTCCGGTATGGAGAACCTGAGACTCCGCTAGATGACTCACAGCCCGCCTTTGATCCTCTAATTGAATACGGTTTGGACGATGATCCTCCGCGTCCACCGGAGACGAGGGATTGGCAGCAGACAAATCTTCCGGGTGACGATTTCCTATCACTGAGCCCTACGGATCGCCACACCAATTATTTCACAAGACTAGCAACGGGTGGTCGTCGGTGGGCCGATCCTCTACCATCCAGATTGTCTCACCTTGCTCAATGGATTGTAAAGGTAGCTCACGATCCGGTCACGCCGTGGTGGGCGGCGAAATACTCGAACCTTCACCCTAGATTGCTTGACAAGATTGAATGGCGTGTCGAACGAGCTGGCGATGAACTACCAAGTTTGGCGCAATTGACTTGGAGATTGTTGATCGAAAAGTTCCACACGACCCCCGATGATCCTAGACTTTTTGGGATTAGTACGTTTCGACGTATTGAGGCCGAGGGCTGGACTAACGGTGCCCTCCGGGAATTCGAGCGACTTATAGCTCCTTATTTGAAAGTTGATGGACATTATATTGCTCCATATCAGCCTCCAGATAAAGAGTGGTCGCAACTTTGTCTAGATAGCTTTATCCACTTTGGTGTTTCTTTTTTAGACGAGCATGTAGAGCGACCCGATATCCCTGATGATGTTTTACCACAGGTCTATAAAATTCTCCGCAGACACTTAGAATTGGCGGCGGGACTGCTAGAGGATATCGGGACTAGCTACTGGAAAACCGCGACTTTCTACCCGGAAGACGAGCCTGGAAAGCCTTTGATTAGTGACGCAGGGTCTTATCTCTTTTGGTTCAGGGACTTGTTCGATCGGATGGTTAAAGCACATCCAAGGTTGGTTAAGGCCGACATAGCCCTCTGGCCAAAGGAAGATCCCTTTTTCTTTAACAAGCTCCACCTATACGTTTGGACCTTCGATGTACTGTTCTCTGGAAATGAAGTTGGGGATGGACTTCTATCGCTTTCCGATAAGGCGTTCTGGGAAGATAGTTATCGCCGGGAGTTGCTTCATCTCTTAAAGGGGCGCTGGCATGAACTGTCTTTGGACAAGCGCGAACTAGTGGAACGGCGCTTGGTCAATGGCCGACCGAGATACGGCCGAGAATCAGAGGAGGACTACAAGCGACTCCGTTCAATCACTTCCGCTAGGATTCTAGGCTGGCTCATAAAACAGAGTTGCGAGCTTGGCAAGGACACACTTGACGTTCTACCCAATCTCCGCAGGGCTGATCCGTGTTGGTGTCCAGAATGGGACGAAACTGCTGATGAGAGTCGCGAGGGTAGATCAATATCTATTGAAGCAGACTCCAATCCATCTATCATTATTGACGCTCCGCCCAGTCAGATTATTCCTTTAGCTATACAGCATACAGGACGTACGTTCTCTGATCCTTTCGATCATAGACCCTTTGATGGATTAGTCGAACAACGTCCTGTTAGGGCCGTTGCTGCCCTAACGCACGCAGCTCGACGAGGCGACTATCCGTCGGAATTTTGGCGCTCCGCACTTCAGGAGTGGCCAGATGAGGCGCGGTATCGCCTTAGCTGGCTGTTCGGTGCGAGGCTAGCGCGACTACCTTCGGAAACTGTAGTCGAATTGCGAGACGACGTGTTTAGCTGGTTACAAAAGCATTTGCCGAAGCTGGCTGCTCAGGATCAACCTCGCGCCCTGGGCATATTCGATGAGCTACTCGAGAAGCTATTCACAGGTGAGGCAGAAGTGGAGCAGAGTGGAGAGCATCAAGATCGGTCAAGCAAGACACTCAACCACGCAATAAACGCACCTATCGGCAAAGCGACTGAATTGCTTCTCAATCTTTTGAATTCGCAAGATCCCAGAGAGGAATCAAGTGTACCACCAGAGATCAAATCGAGGCTCGAACGTCTATTCGATGCTCCTAGCGAAGACGCTGACCATGCGGTTTGTATCGCCGCCAATCGGCTTAGGTGGCTCGATTATATTGACCCGGAATGGGTCCGTACCACGATTGCCCCTTGGTTCGACTTGGAGCATCCGGCGTCAGAATCCGCATGGAACGGCTTTGTGTATGATAATAGGCTGCCAAAACCGGAACTATTCTCGCTGATCAAATCCGACTTCTTGAACGCGATTGTTCATGTAGCGAGGTGGAACTGGGACGATCAGCTGCTTCAACGACCGCACGAATTTCTAGTTCTTGGATGTTTCTGGCACCAAAACAATGACGCCTATATCACCTTTGAAGAAGTCCGTCAGGTCCTACAGAAAACTAACGCCAATGGACACGCTCATAGTCTCTGGTTTTTCACCCGAATCGTCGATGAAAACGACGCTTGGCGACGCTTTGGCAAGCCCTTCTTGGAAAAGGCTTGGCCGAAAGAGTCTCGTTTCCAGACAGAGCAAACATCGCGGCAGCTTGTAGACCTAGCAGAAAAGGCCGGCGACTTCTTCCCCGAGGTGGTCCGAACCATCCTTCCGTATCTGGTTCCAATCTTCCAAGACGGAGACGTTTTGTTATATAGCTTAGCGCAGCAGAATGCTGGAGAAGTGGAAGGGCTTCCAATACGGTTTCCAGATGCTACGTTGATACTCATCGACAAGATAATTCCAGACAATCCTGACCAAGTGCCATACGAATTAGATTCCTTGACTGAGATGGTTGCAGAAGCCAAGCCAAGCCTTCGCCAAGATAGTCGATGGCGGCGGCTGAAGGACCTCGCACTCCGAGAGTAAGTCCAAAGGTTATTGATTCTTGGACACGAATTGTGCAAGACTATGAAGAATGCTAAATGCAACCCGCTACCAAGACCGCGCTGTTATACGACGGGCTCTTCCACGAACTCTGGCGTTTCTAATGCGACGAGCACGCCCAATGCGTTGCACACCTTGAGAAACGTCGAAACATTGCAATTGGCTCCATGTTCCAGCTTGGATAACTGCTGCTGCGTAACTTTCGCTTTTTCCGCGACTTCTCGCTGGGACAAGCCAAGGCGCTGCCGGACCTCAAGGATTTGCATCGAAAGCTGGGCCAACTGCTTTTCTTCTGAAAACAGTTTGCGAAAGCGATCATTCTGAAGCTTGCCTTCAAGGTGAGCTTTAAACGTCTTCATCGTGAGCCTCCCTAATCGAGTCGTCATCGTATCGAGCGAAGAAATCAGCTCGGTAGCGCTGAGCACGGCGAATCTCTGGACGCGGGACGCGCTGTGTGTGCTTTGGAAACGCATGCGTCAGCACAATGAAATTTTGGTAGCAAAAAAAATACAGAATCCTGACTTGAGTTCCCGAAAGCTGGATACGGAGTTCATGGATGCCATCGTCCAAAAAACCCGCATAGGGCCTAGGCAATTGAGGTCCTTGTTCTTCCAATAGGGAAAGCCAGCTCAGGATTTTGGCTTGTTCTCGTTCCTTACGACTGTCGATGAATTCTTGAATAGGACATTCGCCATTGATGGTTTCGTAGTAGATAATTTTCCATTGTAAAGGCATGAATTAATCATACATCATTTATGACGTAGAGACAACTTGCGCTGACCAGCGCAAAAAGAGCAACTTGCGCGTCAATGCCACTCCAGATGCAACTTGCGACTCCCTAATACGCCCGCGTCGTCCGCTCCAGTTCCTCGGCCTCAATCCATTTCCGCAACACGGTACCAGAGCGCGCCAGCAACTCTCGATAAGGCCGTTCCAACGTCTTGTTTTTTGGGTTTTTTCCCGACTGCCGTGGCACGGCGTTGAAGCGCCCACGCACCTCGACGATTCTGCGGCTCGGATTGTGCATGGCAATCGTCACCACGCGGGCACTGTGGCCCTCCGCATCGACCTGCATCGACCACACTGACTTGCTGCCCCGCCGGCAGTTGGGCACATAGGAGGCGACGCAGTGGTTCATCGCCCGTCCTTCGAGCGAGAGTTCCTTCTTGGAAGTAAGCTCGCGGATGGTCCAACGCAGCCCTTCTTCTTTGTCGTCCATCCACTCAAAGCCCGCGATGCCCGACGATTCCCAACTCCCGCCGGGCTGGCGGTTATCGCGGGCTAAGCGCTCGTGCCACTCCTCGACTTGGCTCAGGAGCTTGACTGCGCTGCGTCCCTTCATGGTGTAGTTGGGTTGCGGTGGATCGCCTTCCTCTGTGGGGACATACTTTTGGTGGTTGATATAATCGACGATTGGCCCCACCATGTCCGGGTCGAGCATGGGGTTTTCGACGAGGAAGAGTACGACTGTGCTCCAGAAGGATTCGTCGGCAAAATTGCGACCTAATTCCGTGGCTATTACTGCCTGCGCGAGTGCCTCGCTGCCTTCCTGTCCCATCACTTGCGCCCAGCGCAGGGCCTCGGTCGCCGTCAGTTCGCTCGGTGCCTCGGCAAAGACATGTGCCATGCGCTTAGAGAGCACGAGCGGCAGGTCGGCCGTGCGGATGTTCTGCCCGCTGCCCACGTGGACGAACCACCCTTGCTGACGTTGGGCCTCTTGGTCCCAGCCGCCGAACCACGCCGAATCCAAGCAGGACGGCACGTCGTAGCGGGCCAATAGAAATCGAACTAGCGCGGCGAATTGCCGCCGAGGGTTGCGGCTGTCTGGTTTCCACTCAGACGGCGACTGCTGCCACGCGTCGCTGTGCCGCGCCAATGCACCGAGGGAC
>VXZF01000681.1:9863-14137 GCA_009845645.1 Gemmatimonadota bacterium
CCGAGGGACTCGGCGAAGGTATTGCCGTCCACTCGCCCCAAGCGATGGAGGGCTGGCCGCGCGTCGAGCAGGTTGGGTGCCCGCTTCTCTACGTGCAAGAGCAAATCCCGTAGTTGCGCCCGCTGGTCGCCGACCAAGCCGGCAAAGGCCCGATGGATCAGGCGTAAGACCTCGGTGCGCAACTCTTCCTCGGCAATGGCTCCGGCCCAGAGCTGGTGAATGATGTCTTTGGTCCGCCGGCTGTGCTTGCGGCCCTTGTGCAGGGCTTGGGTGCTCTGGATCTGCTGGTGGAGCTTGAGTTCTTTGCTGCGCTGGGCGTCGCTTTTGTGGATGGCGTCGCCGAGTCCCTGTTGCCGACACCACGTCTGGTAGGCAGCCACCCCGTCTAGCCCCAGTTGCGCGACGTGTTGCCGCACGGCTTCTTCGGCTTGGGCGGCCTGTTGGTCGCGCTGGTGTGCGGCGCGCTCTTGCCGCCGCTCCTGCCAAGTCTTGCTCAAGGCCGCGCTAAATCCGTGCTGGCGACACCAGACCTTATAGGATTCAATGGCCTCTAGGCCCAGCGATGCCATGTGCGCGCCCAACTCGGCGTTGGCGCGCGCAGTGGCACCTCGGCGTCGGCTCTTTTTGCGCTTGGGTTGTTTAGTCATTTTGCAAAATCCGTGATAAGTGATCGGCGGGTGCATTCCCACCGCTGAGGATGCCGACTACCTTTTTGCCGGCCAAGGACTCGCGAATCTTCAGGGCCGCGGCTAGTGATGCGGCTCCGGCTCCTTCGGCTACCAGCTTGGCCTCTCGCGCTAATAGGCCAATGGCTGAGTCGATTTCTTCGTCGGTGACAAGCTCGAAGCGATCGACGAGTTCCCACATCATGTGCGAGGTCATCGCAAAGGGCACGCGCGTGGCTAGTCCTTCGTGCCGCGTGGCCATAGGGGCCTCCATGTCGAGCCGCCGCTGCTGATAGGCCCGGTGGCAGACGGGAGCGCTCTCGCTTTGCACGCCGATGATCTCGATCGATGGGTTTAGATGGCGGGCGACGAGCGAGATGCCGCAGATGCCGCTGCCGCCGCCGACGGGCACGATCAGTGCTTCCACATCGGGCAGGGCGGCAAAAATTTCTAAGCCCATGGTGCCCACGCCAGCGATCAGCAACGGCTCGTTGGCCGAGTGCACGTAGCGGCAACCCGTGCGGCGCGCTTCGCGCTCGACTTCCTCGCGCGCCTCGTCGAAATCGCGGCCAAAGAGGCGGACTTCTGCGCCGAGGGCGCGCATGGCCGCGACTTTGGCCGGGTTGCTGGCGCGCTCCGGTCCGTAGATGATCACCGGCGTGCAAAAGAGCTGGCCGGCGTACGCCAGCGACTGGCCGTGGTTGCCGGTACTCGCGCTGATGACGCCCTGCTGCCGCTCGGCAGGGGACAAACGCCCGATGAGGTTGACGCCGCCGCGCACTTTAAAGGCCCCCACGGGCTGCAAGTTTTCGCACTTGGCGTGGTATTCACAGCCCAGCATTTGTGAGAGCTTATAGCAGTGGACGAGCGGCGTCGGCGCGAGATGTGCGCCGATAAACGCCGCGGCCTCTTCCACCTCTGCGAAAGTAGGTGTGTCCGTCATTAATCGCATCCTTAGAATATTGATCATTTGACGCGAGGGTTCAATCTCGCTATGGTCAACCGGCCCAATTCACCCGAATTGACTTTATAGAAAATGAACGCCGATGTCTGGGGGCTCGTGATGGCGGCGGCCATCGGCCACGCCTTGTGGAATTTCGTTGCCTACAAGGTCGCTGGCAATGTAGTCGTGATGTGGCTCTCCTTTGCCTCTGGTATTCTGTTCGTAATGCCGCTATGCGCCTATATCTGGTGGCAGGGCACGCCACTGACCCTGTCGTGGCCGGCTGGCATCTGCTTTTTGGCCACGGGCATTTTTCACGCGCTGTACTTTGACCTGCTGGCGCGGGCGTACGAGCACGGCGAGATCTCGACGGTATATCCGATCGCGCGCGGCTCGGGTGTGGGACTGACGGCCTTGGTGGCCTATCTCAGCTTGGGCGAGGATATTTCGCTGTTGGGCGCGGGCGGGATTGCTCTAGTTTTCGCGGGGATTCTTTGCGTTGGTGCCCCGGCCCTCAAGCTCCAGGCGCGGGGCTTGCAACTGGCCTTGGGCGTGGGGCTGACGATTGTCTGTTACTCGCTGATCGACAAAATAGGCGTAGGATACGTGCAACCGATTTACTACATCTGCGGCATGTGGATCATCGCTACCGTCGTGCGCATGCCCTTTGTGGTGCGCCGGTACGGCGCAGAGCTGCTGGCGACGGCTCGCGCCTTCTACGGGTATATCGCCTTGATTGGCGCGGTCTCACTGGCGACCTATTTGATGATACTGTACGCCTATACCCAAGGGCCGGTCAGTTATATCATTGCCGCGCGCGAGTCGTCGGTGGTAATCGGCGCGCTGTTGGGCTGGATCTTCCTCAAAGAACGGCTCACGCCCGTTAAGACCATTGGCATCCTCGCCATTGCCGGGGGCTTGATGCTGCTCAGAGCGAGTTGATATGGAACCGCGCATTTTCCCCATCCATCCCCCGTCTGCCGCTCTGTTCGGCAAAGTGCTGGCCGCGTCTTTTGCTGTGACTACCGCCTTTTTCGGCGTGTTGACCCTTGCGCTCTACGCGGCCATTGACCCGGACGGTCCGGTCGCCCGCGTCGCCGCGCCCGTGGCCTTGGGTTCATCTTACGTGCTAATGCTGATCATATTTTTCTCGGTCTTCACTTGGTTTTATTTGAGTGCCCGCCGCACGGATTTTGTCTTGCTAGAGGGCCACCTGCTCATCCGCAACAGCGCCCACGGCAAGCACTTCACCTATGACGAGCTAAAGGTGGAGGAGGCCCGCGTAGTCGATTTGCCGGCCGAGCCCCAATACCGGCCTGGGGGCAAAATTTTTGCCATTAGCGCGTTCTTTTTTCGCGGGGGGGCGTTTTATCTGCACAACGGGGAAAAGGCGCACGTTTTCTATACGGGTACACCGCGCGCTGTGTATATTCCAACGCACGGTTCCCATGCCCTCTTGCTCGGCCCAGCCGATCCAGCCGTTTTTTTGCACGCTTTGCGAGAAGTAGGGGCGACCGGCCGGTCGCCCCTACCGACTTAACTAAGGAGGAGATTTTCATGGCCTATCACGTATATATTTCGAACTCGGGCAGCAACTTTTTTTCGCATTTCCTGATGGACGAAGACTCCGGCGCGTTAAAGCCGCAGCCCAATATCGAGTTGGAGGACTCTCCCGGGGCGGTGACTGTGCGCCCGGATGGGACTCAGATGTTCGTGGCGCTGCGCTCGGCCCAAAAACTGGCTAGCTATGCGGTCGATGGGGAGCAGGGAACGCTGGTCAAGCTCGCAGAGACGAGCCTAGAGGAAGGCCCACCTTATCTGTATTTGGACGACAGTGGTGCCTTTTTGCTGTCGTCTTACTATGGGTCGGGTCAGGTCGCCGTGCACGGCGTGGCTGCGGATGGTGCGATCTCGGCCGAGCCGCTGCAGATGATCTCCACCGCCATACGCGCCCACAGCATCCAGACCGACCGCTCGAACCGCTTTGCCTTTGTGCCGCACACCAACCCGTCCAACGCGATATTTCAGTTTTGCTTTGACGAGCAAACCGGGCGGCTGACGCCCAACGACCCGCCCAAGATAGAGCCGGCTACGCCTGAAGGCCCGCGTCATTTTGCTTTCCACCCGACCCGCGACCTCCTCTATTCGGTCAACGAAGATGGCAGCACGGTGTCGGCTCACCACTTCGACCCGGAGGCTGGGACGCTGTCGTCGTTTCAGGTTATCTCGACCTTGCCGGAGGGATTTAACAACGAGGACAACACCACAGCCGAAATAAAGATCACGCCCGACGGCCTGTTTCTCTACGGGTCCAATCGCGGCCACGATTCCTTGGCTCTTTTCGCCATTGGCGACGATGGGCGGCTGACGGCCAAAGGACGCTATCCCACTGAGGCCACGCCCCGCTTTTTCGAGTTGGATCCGAACGGCCGCTTCGTCTATTCGGCTGGCCAGGGATCGGGACGGCTCCGTTCGTATAGCATTGACGCGGCTACGGGTGAGCTGACGCCCTTGGAGCAACACGACGTAGGGGCCAGCCCGCTGTGGATCACCTTTGTCAAACAGGAATAGATGCGCTTATTCGTCCTCTGGAGGGCCGAGCAATTCGTCTAGTTTGGCCTTGAGCTTCAGCTCGTCTCCGGGCCGATACCCCTGATGCTTGTACC
>VXZF01000020.1 GCA_009845645.1 Gemmatimonadota bacterium
GTGGTGGTGCAAAAGGCCCTCGCCGAGACCTTCCGCCAAGTTGCTGCCGAGGGCGCGGATGTCTTTTACAAGGGCGCGATTGCCGACTGTATCGTTCGCTATATGGAGGAGACCGGCGGTCTGATTACAAAAGAAGACCTCGCCGACTTTGCCCCGGCATTCGTTGACCCAGTCTCCATCAACTATCGCGGCTATGAGGTCTTTGCGCCGCCGCCGCCCTGCCAAGCCGTCCAGTACTTGGAGACGCTGGCCATCATGGAGGGCTTTGACGTGGCGGGTCTCGGCCACAACACGGTCGAGACCTTGCACCGCTTTATCGAGACTACCAAGCTGGCCATGGCCGATCGCATTGCCTATGCGGCCATTGACGATCCACCGACTGCAGGTTTGCTGTCGAAGGAATACGCAGCCGAGCGGCGCGCGCTCATTGGCGACAAGGCCCAGTTTACCGCGGGTGATCATCTCGTGCCTGGCGGCCCGGTTGGGGAGGTAAAAGCGGGTGACCCGCACGCGTGGATGAGCGAATGTACGACCCACTTCGACACCATTGACGCCGATGGCAACGCCGTCGCCTGCACCCAGAGCTTGGGCGGTGCTTTTGGTTCGTCTATGGTGGTGCCGGAGACTGGCATTGCGCTCAACAATTTCATGCGCTGGTTCGACCGCGAGCCTACTAGCCCCAACGCGATTGGTCCGGCCAAGAAAAACGAGATGTGCGTCTCACCGGCCCAGATTTGGGACGCCGACGGCCTGCGTCTGCTCATCGGCACTCCAGGGAGCTATGGCATTCTCCAGACTACTCCGCAGATGATTATGAATATTCTCGATCATCAGATGAACGTCCAAGCCGCGATTGAGGCCCCGCGCGTCAAGACCGGAAACCCCGGCTTTGTCGTCGATGCTGAAAACCGCATTGACCGCGAGGTCTTCACCGAGCTGGAACGCCGTGGCCACCAGTTCAATTTTCTCGGCGACTGGTCGCATGGGGTCGGCGGTGGACAGGGCATCATGGTCGATGCCGACACGGGATCCTTTATGGGCGGGGCCGACCCGCGCCGCGACGGCTATGCTCTCGGTTGGTGAGTGGTGAGCACAGACGGCACCCCCCACGTCGAATTTACCGGCGTCAGCAAAAGCTACGACGGCCGCAATTGGGTCGTGCGCGATCTCGACCTTGCCGTACAAAAGGGTGAATTCCTCACCATGCTCGGGCCGTCTGGCTCCGGCAAGACGACCTGCTTGATGATGCTCGCTGGGTTTGAGACGCCCGCTGCTGGAACCATCCACATCAATGGCGTGCCGGTCGGCGATTTGCCTCCCCACAAGCGCGACATCGGCGTCGTATTTCAAAACTACGCGCTCTTTCCGCACATGACGGTTGGCGGCAACTTGGCGTTTCCACTCGAAGTGCGAGGGATGGACCCCAGCGAGCAGCAAGAGCGGGTGGCTCGCACCCTGCGCCTCGTGCGCCTCGAAGGCTTGGAGGATCGCCGCCCAGGGCAGCTATCCGGTGGCCAGCAACAGCGCGTTGCCATCGCCCGCGCCTTGGTATTCGACCCGGAGCTCGTGTTGATGGACGAGCCGCTCGGCGCGCTCGACCGACGACTGCGCGAGGAGATGCAATACGAAATCCGCCGCATTCAGCGCACCTTGGGCATAACCGTCGTCTATGTCACGCACGATCAGCAGGAGGCCATGGTCATGTCGGATCGGGTCGCCGTCTTTCGCGGCGGCGCGATCGAGCAGGTCGCGTCCCCAGAGGTGCTCTACGAAGAGCCGGAGCGCGCTTTCGTAGCCCATTTCATCGGCGAGAACAACCGCCTAAACGGCGTGGTGCGCACGGTCGGCGACGGCGTGTGCGAAGTGGAGGTCGGCGATGCGCTCATCAAGGCCGTGAGTTTGGGGCAGTGTCCGCCGGGGGCTGCGGCGACGGTTGTCGTGCGCCCGGAGCGGGTGAATATCTCGCTGGGTGAGGGCAGGCACTCGTACGCCAACGAGTTTGACGCTGATATCGAGGATATAGCATTTCTCGGCGATCATATACGTCTGCGCCTAAAGCTGTGCGGACACTCGGGCTTCATCGTCAAGATCCCCAACGTCGTGGGCCATGGGGGTGTGTTGGAGGGAGATCAGATCCGCGTTGGCTGGACCGCGCTGGACTGCCGCGCGCTGAAACCTGATGCTGCGGACGACGGGGAGGACCCATCGGCAAGTGGTTGACCAAGTAATAGCAGAGACGGGTTTAGAGGCGTCCAAGCAGCAGGCGCGGCAGCGGCGGCGAGCAGTCGGGCTAGCGCTGCCGCTGATCGCCTTTGTCCTAGCGAGCTTTGTTGCGCCGCTGGGGACTTTACTGGTGCGCAGCGCGTACGATCCCCTAGTCGCGGATGCGTTGCCGGAAACGCTTACCCTATTGCGCGCATGGGATGGGACCAGTGCCTTGGAGGAGCCTGTGTACGCAACGGCCGCACGCGAGTTGCTGCAGGCGCGGGAGGAGCGCACCCTCGGCCAAATTGCCACGCGCGTCAACCGCATCAAGAGCGGCTTGCGCAGCGTGGTCACGCGCAGTGTGCGCAAGCTGCGCAACGCCAGCGGCGACTCTTGGCGCGAGACCATGATCGGCATCGACGATGCTTGGGGCGAGCCGGAAGTGTGGCTGGCGATTCGCAGCGCTGGGGAGCGGTTCACGTTGCGCCACTATATCAATGCGCTCGACCTCATGCGCCAACCCGATGGTAGCATCGCTCGGCAGCCAGAGGAACGGCGCATCTATCTGCCACTCTTGTGGCGCACGCTGGCCATTAGCTTGGGCATTTCCGCGCTGTGCTTGGTCATTGGCTACCCGATTGCCCATCTGATCGCCCACGCGCCGCCGCGCCGAGCCAACCTGCTGTTGTTGCTGGTGTTGGTGCCGTTCTGGACGTCCTTGCTGGTGCGGACGACAGCTTGGATCGTGCTGCTCCAGACCCAAGGCGTAATCAACAGCTTGCTGGTGGCGATTGGACTGGTCGCGGACGACGGCCGCATCGCCATGATATACAACATGACCGGCACGTTTGTGGCGATGACCCACGTGTTGCTGCCCTTTATGGTACTGCCGCTGTACTCGGTGATGCGTTCGATTCCGCCGTCGCATGTGCGGGCTGCGGCCTCCCTCGGCGCGACGCCCTTTCAGGCGTTCTGGCGCGTCTATTGGCCGCAGACCTTGCCCGGCGTCGGCGCTGGATCGCTGATGGTGTTCATTCTCGCCATTGGCTACTACATCACGCCGGCGCTGGTCGGCGGGAGCAAGGGTCAGCTCATCTCCAACATGATCGCCTATCACATGCAGACCTCGCTCAATTGGGGACTCGCCGCGGCGCTCGCCGCCATTCTGCTGGTGGGCATCATTGCGCTGTACGTGCTCTACGACCGCGTGGTGGGCATCGACCGCATGAGGCTGGGCTGATGTTGGCGCGATGGGTCTATCTCGCGTTCTGCACGGCGGCGTTTGTCTTCTTGGTCGCGCCGATCTTGGTGATCGTGCCGCTCAGCTTCAACGCGGAGCCGTACTTCACGTTTACCGAGGGCATGCTGCGTTTCGACCCAGAGGCGTATTCGCTGCGTTGGTACCGCAGCATCTTTGAAGACGGCGTATGGACCCGCGCCTTGGTCAACAGCTTGGTCATCGGCGTCTCGGCCACCCTACTCGCGACCTCGCTTGGCACCCTAGCGGCCCTCGGGCTGGCGAACTCGGCCATGCCCGCTCGGCGGACTGTGATGGGGCTATTGATCTCGCCGATGATCACGCCGGTCATTATAGCAGCAGTGGGGATGTTTTTCTTTTACTCCAGCCTCGGCTTGGCTCAGACCCACCTCGGCATAATCCTCGCCCATGCCGTGCTCGGGGTGCCGTTTGTGGTGATTACTGTAACCGCCACGTTGTCGGGCTTCGACCAGAACTTGATGCGGGCCGCCGCTAGCCTCGGCGCAGGGCCGCTGCGCAGCTTCTGGCGGGTGCAGTTGCCGCTCATCGCGCCTGGAGTTGCGTCGGGCGGGTTGTTCGCCTTTGCTGCTTCCTTCGACGAGGTCGTGGTGGTGCTGTTCATGGGCGGCTTGGAGCAACGGACCATTCCGCGGCAGATGTGGGCGGGCATTCGCGAGCAAATCAGCCCTACCATCCTAGCGGTGGCGACCTTTCTCATCGTGTTTGCCGTCTTGGTTCTATTCACAGTAGAATGGTTGCGTCGTCGCGGAGGCCAAGCTCCCTCAGGGGGCGACTAAGCCCAAGCCAAAAAGACCTTGAGATACCCCTGAATTATCCGTATTACTTTGGGACGATGAATGAAATCCCAAAACAGGGAGGGGAATCATGGACAACGAACTCAGTTCGCTGAGCGTCATATTCACCGAGTTTTACTACTGGATCACGGTGGTGTTGATGTTTTTCATCCACGTGGGATTTTGCATGTACGAAGTGGGCGTTTCGCGCCACAAGAACCACGTCCACACCCTGATGAAGAACACGATGCTCATTCCGCTGGTGACCATTACCTTCTTCTTCTTTGGGTGGTGGATTTACTTTGCTTTTCCGAATGGTCCGGGCATCATCGGCGGCCTCGTCGCGGCACCGCACGCGGTGGCTTGGAGCGAGCTGATGGGACCGCATCTAGGAGGGGCTGGAGATCCCGGTGGCTGGGCGCGGCTCAATGGCGTGTTCTGGGCGGCGTTTCTGCTGTTTTCTTGGACGGCGGCCTCGATTGTCTCTGGATCGGTCATCGAGCGCATCCGCTCCTCGGCCTTCTGGATTTTGGCGATTCTCATCGGCTCGGTATTCTGGGTCATTGACGCTGCTTGGGGTTGGCACGCCGAAGGCTGGATGGTGCAGGTGCTGGGCTACCACGACGCCTATGCCTCTGGCGTCATTCACGCCATTGCCGGTGGCTTTGCCCTCGGCGTGTTGGTCGTGCTGGGGCCGCGGATTGGCAAGTTTGCCGCGGACGGGACGCCGAGGAGCATCAACCCGCGCAACCCGTGGCTGGTGACCATTGGCCTATTCCTCATATATACCGGCTTCTGGGGGTTCTACGTAGCCTGCAACGTCCCGATGTGGGACGTGCAAAGTGGCGACGGCACTTTTTACTCGGCCACCAACATATACTTGGCACCTACTACCCTATCCGCGATTACGGTGAATTTTCTCATGGCCTTGGCTGGCGGCCTGCTCGCCGGGTACCTCATCTCGAGGGGCGACGCGTACTGGACCTATTCGGCCGGCTTGGCTGGCATCATTGCCGCATCGGCTGGCAATGACTTGTACCATCCGGTGCAGGCTATGCTCATTGCTGCTCTCGGCGTCGTGTTCATGTATAAGATGCACTACTGGGTGGAGCGCAGGTTCAAGGTTGACGACGCCGTCGGGGCAGTAGCGGTACACGGCTACGCTGGCTTCTTTGGCGTCGTGGTTTGTGGCTTCGTGCTGTGGGGTTATCCATCGTCGCCGAGCGAGGGCTTTGCCAGCATCAACCCGCTGGGCCAAATCGCCGGCGCTTTGATCATGTTCGGACTGCTCGGCTTTATTCCGGGGTGGGTAGCGGCTAAAATTATTCACAGCCTCGGCGGGCTGCGCATTCCACGTGCGATTGAGCTGGCTGGCCTCGACTACGGTACGACCGTTGATCGGGCTGCGGAGGAACAGGGCATCATTGACGCCGAGCGCGAAGAAGTCGGTAAAATGTAAACTCGGCGAGCCAAACACACCCTACTAGGAGATCATCATGTCCACTGGAAATATCGAAAGTTGGAGCGGCAACATGGCCGAGATTGGGCCTCTCTATCCCTTTGTTGGCGCGGAGTTTGCGCTGTTCGTCGTGGGGATGGTTCTGTGGATTCTCTGGCACGTGCGGCAGGCTCGCATCGAGACGGAGCAGTACGCAGAAGAGGTGCAGCGCTTCGGCAGCCCCGAATCCCTGAACAAGATCTTGGACGCGGAGGACCCCTATTCTCCATGAGAATCGGAGGAACCCTTCCACGCCAATGCGAGTCAGAAAAATTCATAAACACCTAGCCTGAAAGGAAAGTATGCTGAGATTCACCGAAGAAATTATGCTTCTTTTGCTCGACGATGAAAATGGGAGCTTCGCCCGAGTACCTGACCGGTTGGTGCGCTACGCCTTAGGCGGCGGAGTCCTGATGGAACTGGCACTAGAAGACCGCATCGACACCGACTTGGACAAGCTGGTCCTCGTCGATAACACTCCCCTGCAAGACAGCCTGATTGACCCGACGCTGAGCGATATTGCCGCGGCGACCGAAACGCACGATACACGCTACTGGCTGGAGCGCACTGCCGCGCGCGCCGACGACATTCGCGAGGGCGCGCTCCGCCGGCTGGTGGAAAAAGGCATTCTCGCGCGAGAGGAAGGGCGCTTCCTATGGGTGTTTCGCTCGCGGCGCTATCCGGCCCTCGACGGCAAGGCCGAGAAAGAGGTCAAGCTGCGCATCATGGAAGTGCTGTTCAGCGATAAGATCCCCGACCCCCGCGACGTGGTCATTATCTGTTTGGCGGATGCCTGCGGAATTTTCGAGAGGCTCTTGGCCAGCCGCGAGTTGGCCCGTGCGACCGGCCGCATCGAACAGGTGCGCAAGCTGGACTTGATTGGCCAAGAAGTGACCAAGGCTATTTGGGACATTGAAGCGTCGCTGGCCCTCGCCGTGCAGCCGCATATGTATTAGACGCTGTCGTAGCTCAAAGACAAAAGGCGCGGGGAGCACATATAGTGTGTGCTCCCCGCGCCTTTTGCGTGCAGCAAGATAAGTTAATCCTAGTAAGAAATCCCAAAGAGAATCATCATCTCGTCTGTTGACAACAAACCGAAATTGACCTCTTCGTCGGTCGTATTGTCATAGGTTGCCTCTAACCTGAAGCCTTCCCCTGATTCTAGGACGAGAGGGGAGTCGAATCTCAGGATCGGCGGGTGTTCCCAGTCGTAAGCGATGTAGATAAGCTCGCCGTCGTGCGCTCCCCCGATCATTTCGACCCGGAATTCGACCATGAGCTGATGAGCGTGAGAGAGTAGCTGCACAATGTGGGTCCGCTCGGAGAAGGTAAAATCCCTCTCTATGGTCGTCACCTCTCCAGCCGGCAGGGAGATATCGAGATTGTTCAAAGAAAAAAAACGCGCCTCGTGCTCGACTTCAGATGGGTCGGCAAAGTGCAAGTTGGTATAGACCTCGCCGGTAATGGGCTGATTGGTGCGATTGACATAGTGCGAGTTGAGGTCGAGCAGGGTGTTCTTGGGTAGCCGAACCGCCACTCCAGGTGGCAGGGAGACATCAATGGAAGGCCATTGACTGCCAGCGACTGGCAGGTGATAAAATTGCGTTAGTATGGTTGAAAGGACGTACTGGCCGGCCCCGTTGTGCAAGTCGCGATATTCGTAGGGTTCCGGCATGCGCTCGGGGGGTATGTCATCTTGGAATGTGTAAAGCAAGAAGTGGTGCGAGCCGGACTTCATCGAGATCTGGACGCGCTCTAGGAATACATCGTCTTCGTTGTTCAGCGGATGCACGACAAAGATCTCGCGCTCGTTGTTGGGCTGTATTTCGAAAGGCGGCAAGTGCAGTTGGATGCCGTTTTCCGGCTCGGCTAGCGGCTTGAACTCCGGCACTTCGTAGCGCGACTTGTCCTGCAAAAGGTCTGGGTCGGCTACGTGGCCCGTCTCCGGTGCGCCAGCCTCGATCCAAGCGCGGATGAAAGCCAACTCGCCGTTGGTCAGCGGCTTGTTGCCAAGGGGCATTATTTCCCCGTAGTAGGGATGGTCGCCGTAGAAGTGCTGCTGGTCGGGCGCGTTGATTTTCTCCCACAAATAGCTTTTGAGGAGGCCGGGCATGCCCTGTCCGAGATCACTAACCCGCATCAGTCCGTCGGCCGCGGCGGCTGCGTTCGTCGGAGCGGCTCCGACGAGCTGTTCGTAGGCCATATCCGGGGTGAGTACGAGGCCCGACTGACGGCCAAACGAGGTCCCGGTCGTGTGGCAGCTAACGCATTGGCCGGCGAAAATTTCCGTTTGGATAATGTCCCAAGTCGAATCTGCTTCGTGCCCGATCGTTTGGACCGGCCCCGGGCCGTCGGCACTACAGCCGAGGAAAACCAAGCCGATGAGTAAGCAGCGGCGGATTGTGCTATATGCGGACGGTAGCATGAAGGGGTCAAGTGCCGGCTCGGTCGATCAGATCGGCTAGGTTCTGGCCCAAGATCAAGCGCTTGTGCTCGTCTGGTACGAACGTGCAGTGCGTGCGGAATGCTTCGAGCGCATGCTGGTAGGTCATGTTGGTTCGCACCACCGGGTAGTCCGAGCCCCAGCACAGTCGCTGGGGGCCGAAGTGCTCGTAGAGCTGGCGCACGATGTGGTGCGTATCCGAGTAGGGATAATCCCACGAGACGTGCGAAGCGTAGTGAAAACCCGAGAGCTTGATGTAGATGTTGGGTACCCCGGCCGAGCGCAGAATCTCCTGCAGGTTGGGGTGTGGCGCTTCCTCGCGCGCGTTGGCCCCGGCCATGTGGTGACAGAGAAAAGTCACCGATGGAAAGCGCTGCGCCAACTCGCGCAACGCCGGCTGCCACTGCGGCCCCAAGGCTAGGCTGGCGATCAGGTTCAGATCAGCCGTGGTGTTGAAAAACGCGAGTCCCTCCTCGGACGCGAACCACTCGGTATCGCTTTTTACGTAGTGAGTATAGCCCTTGAGTTGGTATTTTGCCGCGGCTGCTTTGAGCCGCTCGGCCGCACCTGGGGTGTGGTATTCTGCCGACCAAGAGCAATCCACGTCGGCGAATTGTATCAAGCGATCTGGGTAGGCGCGGATTTGCTCGGCGACATAGTCGTTGTTGTGGGGATTGTGCTCGATGCGAGCGCAGACCAGCACGGCCTTATCGACGCCGTTGCGGTCCATTTCCCACAGCAGTTGCTCGACCCGGCCGCGGCTGTTGTGATCGGGCACGGGCGGCTCGTAGGGCCAGTATTCCCAAGCGTGGGTATGCGAGTCGATTATCATAAAGAAGCCTAAGAAGTGTGGTTGTTAAGCGTTAGTGGCGTATGGCAAAAGATACTGAAAAAAAGAGTCCTCTGCCAAACTGGGTATTGGACGTTGCACAAGGATGTGGTTGGACAAGTTCCACTCTTGCAACCGTCGAGGTTGGCCCTGACCGGAGCACAAAAAACGCGGAGCAGACGAGCTACTCCGCGTCGTAAAAGAAAGTAGGAATCGGTGCTTACCGCTTGCCGCGCCAGCGCCTGCCGCCGTAAAACGCCTCGTCCTTCATCTCTTCGAGCTTTTCGCGCTGCTCGTCGGTCAAGACGCTTTCCAAAGCCGTGCGGTGCTTTTGACGCGTTTCGCGTATTTCTGTGCGCTGCTCCTGGCGCAATTCTTTGAACTGTTCCTTCTGTTCGTCGGTCAGGTCCAGTCTTGAGAACGCGCCCTGCCCGCCGCGCCGCATGTCGTGCCGATCCTTGCCCTTGCCGCCGCGCCGGTCGAAAAACTTGCCGCGCTTGTCGCGCATTTCTTTGAGGGTCTCCTGCTGCTCGTCGGTCAAAATGTTCATTACGGCTTCGCGCTGCTCTTTGCCCATGGCGGCCATGGCCTTGCGCTGCTCGCGCCTGGCTTCCACGTGCTCCTTGCGCAACGCTTGCAATTGCTCCTTCTGCTCGTCGGTTAGGTCGAGACGCCCCAGCATCCACGGCGTGGGCTGTCGGTGCTCCCGCATCTTTTCCCCGCGCTCGGCTACGGCTACGGTGGCCAGCGCGCCGAGTGCTAGCGCGACGCCGGCTGAGATGATCCATTTCTTTTTCATTTTACGTTCTCCGCATTGGGTGGTTAATTGGGTTCGCCGCTAGTTAGCGGCTCGTGAGAAATGGCCGTTTCTCTTCTCTACGCCCCATTAGACCACCGATTGATGCTATTCATTCCCGTGCGGTTTCATTTTTTTGTGTCGCGGCCGCTCGCGCCAAGGTCCCATCAGTTCCCCGAAGCGCCGCTGTCGCCGATCTAGCCGCCGCAGTTGCTCTTCAGACAACAGGGGGGCCAGTTCGGCTCGCGTCGCATCCAACTGCTCCTTTAGTGCCTCCCGGTGCTTGGCATTGAGTTCGCGGAGCGCGGCGGCGTGTCGGCGCAGCACGTCCCGCACGGCTTGGCGCTGCTCTTCGTCTTGCGGCGCGATCAACCGCTCGGTGCTACGAACGAAGTGACGGGGATGCGGAATGGGCCGCAGGCGGTCGCGGACAAACCACCCGGAGAGCAGGGTCCCAATCAGCACGCCGATGAGCAGGGTACTAAAGAGAATGAGCGCACCTTTAGTTCTCCCTCGCATGTCACATGTCCAGTACGTACGCCGCTTCGGGCGTGGCAGGCACGGCGGCGAAAATAGCGGCGAAGAACGAGGCGTCGTCGCCGATGAGTTCGCGCTCGTTCCAATTGCTCAGCGCCAAAAAGGCGACCACTGCTATAGCGACCGGGGCGAGGGGGCGAAAGAGCCACACGAGGGCGTCGGTGAGGCTTTCTTCGCGTTCGCTCTTGATGCGCTGCGCGACGCGAGTGGCAAAGAACGGCCGGAACGAGTCGGCACGGCTTTCCTGCAAAAGGCCGCTGACTTTTTGCAGGTGCTCCCATTCGGCGCGGAGCTCTTCGTCCGTAGCTAGGGCGCGCTCGAATACCTCGCGCTCGCTCGCGCTCAATTCGCCGGTCAGCGCCCGTAGCATTTCGCTGCGATAGCTGTCAGTCATATAGGTCCTCGTCTTTGAGGAGGGTCTCTAGCTGTTTCATGCCGCGCGCGAGCCGCGAGAGCACCGTGCCCTCGGCGATCTCCAACAGCGCAGCCGTCTCCTTGGTCGAATAGCCCTCGATCATCCGCAGCACCACCACCGCTCGGAAGGCTGGTTTGAGCTGATCGAGGGCCGCCTGCACTACTTGCGCCCGTTCGCTCGCGGCCTGTTCGTCGCGGCCATCGACGCTTGGCTCAGGCGGGGCCTGTTCGTCGTCGCGGCTCCAGAAGCGCCAGCGCTGTCGCTTGCGGCGCTCTAGCGCGTTGAGCGAGAGGTTGATGGCAATGCGCGTCAAATAGGTGCCCAGCGCTGCGTCGCCGCGAAACTTGTCCAGCGATTGGTAGAAGCGGACAAAGGTTTCCTGCCCCACGTCATCGGCCTCGTCGCCCGGCCCTAACATGCCCACGACTGTGGCAGCTACTTGAGGCTCATAGCGCTCGATTAGGGCGCGCAAGGCCGCTTCGTCACCCGCGCGCGCTTGGTCGATTAGGGCGCGGTCTGTGCCCACTTGCTCCGGCATATTATTAGACAATGTAAGGGGCAAAGTCATTCCCCACCTAATAAAAATGCGCAAACCGACAGTCTTGCCGTCAGTGCCCAATATCCGTTTTCTTTTTTTATGCTTGTAGCTATTCTCGCGTCCCTGCTGTTGGTGGGCTGCCGTCCCGACCCCCCCAAAGCCCTCGACCTGGCTGGCAATCCGGTCGATCCCTTTGTCAACCGCGCTCCCGCTGCGGTTTTGCTCTTCGTCCAGACCGATTGTCCCATCTCCAACCGCTACGCCCCGACCATAGCGCGTCTCCACGCTCGCTTCCAGCCGCAAGGCGTTGCGTTCTACTTGGTGTATCCCGACCGCCGCGAGGATGCGGACGCCATCCGCGGCCACGGCCAAGAATATGGCTTGCCGGGCCAAGCTCTGCGGGACGTGCAGCACGCGCTCGTCAAAAGAGTCGGCGCGACCGTGACTCCAGAAGCCGTGGTGTTAGGTGAGCGCGGCAACATCGTCTATCGAGGGCGCATCGACGACCGCTACATGGCCTTGGACCAGATGCGCCCACAGCCGACCCGGAACGACCTTGCAAACGCTCTAGAGGCGGCCCTTGCTGGTCGTCCCCCAGACCCGAGCGCCACCGAGGCGATTGGCTGCTTTATCGCCGACCTGCAATGACGCGCTATTGGGTATTCTTAGTTGCGGCCTGCTTTGGATGCAGTGGAGGGGAAACCCCGACCTTCAACCGCGACATTGCGCCGATCGTCTTTCACAACTGCGCCCCCTGCCACCGGCCCGCTGGCCCGGCTCCCTTTGACTTGCTCAGCTATGAGAATGTGAGTGCGCGCGCCGAGCAAATCGCCTTTGTCACCGAGACCCGCTACATGCCGCCGTGGAAGCCCAAGCGCAGCTATGGTAGCTTTGCCGGTGAGCGCGGATTGAGCGCCGAGCAGATCGCCACTATCCGCCGTTGGGTTGAGCGCGGTAAGCAAGAGGGCCAGTCCGCCGATTTGCCGCCGCTGCCCCGGTGGGAGAGTGAATGGGAGCTAGGTCAGCCCGATTTAATCGCCTCCATGACGTCGGCCTACACCCTGCGGGCCGATGGCCCAGACATCTTCCGCAACTTCGCCATCCCGCTGCCCGTTGACTCGACGCGCTACGTCAAGGCGCTAGAGTTCAGGCCGGGCAACGCGCGCATTGTCCATCACGCCACCATGATGATCGACCGCAGCGGCGCGGCGCGACGGCGCGACGGACGCGACGGAGCTCCGGGCTTTGATGGCATGAGTTTTGGCGAGGCCGAGGACGCCGACGGGCACTTTCTCGGCTGGACCCAGGGCAAGACCCCGTACCCCGGCAGCGACAGCTTGGCTTGGCGGCTCGATCCAGGCACGGACTTGCTGCTACAGTTGCACATGTTGCCGACTGGCAAAGAGGAATCCATCGAGGCCCGCGTTGGCCTGTTCTTTGCCGATGCGCCGCCCAAGAGACGCCCGGCCATGCTGCGCTTGGGCCGCAAAGACATAGATATACCGGCTGGCGCGAGCGACCATTGGATCCGCGATGCGTACCGGCTGCCCGTGGACGTTGAGGTTTTGACCATTTATCCGCACGCGCATTACCTCGGCCGGGAAATCCAGGCGTACGCCGAGTTGCCCAACGGAGAGCGGGAGTGGCTTATATGGATTGAGGACTGGGACTTTAACTGGCAGGACGACTACCGATTTGCCGCGCCGGTCTTCTTGCCGGCTGGTGCGACGTTGGTCATGGAATACGCGTACGATAACTCCGCGCAAAACCCTCGCCAGCCCCACGATCCACCCGTGCGGGTGCGCTACGGGCTGCACTCGACCGACGAGATGGGCGACCTGACGCTGCAGATTTTGCCGCGCCGCTCCGAAGACTTAGAGCGACTCCGGCGCGACTTCTACCGCAAGTGGCTGGGGCAGGAAATCGACGGGTACAAGAAGCTGCTCGAAGCTGACCCTCAAGACTGGGACACCCACCACACCTTGGCCATGTTCTACATGCGCTCTGGCCAGCGTCCGTTGGCGCTGGAGCATTTCGAGTTGGCGCTGGAATACAACCCGGACTACCCGGAGGCGCACGTGAACTTTGGGATCGCGCTAGCCCAAGGCCGCGAATGGGAGCAGGCCGTCGCCCACTTTGAACGAGCCTTGCAGAGCAATCCCGATTTTGCCGAGGCCCATTTTAACTTGGGACTGATGTTGGAGATGCTGGGCCGCTCGGCCGAGGCCAAGCCCCACTTCGACGCCGTCATTCGCCAGCGGCCCGATATGGCTGAGGCCATCCAACAGCGCTTGGCCAAGCTGCGCCGCTAACCTTCGTCTTTTCCCAACGTCGTTGCTAACCCTAAGACGAGCTGCCGTCCGGCCGGAAAATTGCGCCCGTTGAGCGAGAAGCGCACCGCCGCCTCGATAGTCGTGCGCTGGCCGATGGCGTAGAGCAGGGCTGGCGTCAGGTAAGTGATGCGCTTGATTCCGGTCTCAATCTCAAAGTCGCCGAAGAAGTCAATCGCCGGATCGCTGCGTAGCACTTCGCATTTGCCTAGCAGCATGAGTTGACGCACGAGTTGGTAGCCTAATTCGGCGTTGAGGAACCACTCGTCGCCGGGGTCGCGGTCGATCTGCTCGTTGCGGGTGCGGACGCGATAGCCGAGGTCGA
>VXZF01000437.1 GCA_009845645.1 Gemmatimonadota bacterium
CAGGCGACAACACGCACGGGTACGAAATCTGCGCGTGGGACGGCATCGTCAACACAGCGCAGTTACTTCTCGCTTATTTGGAAAATCCAGTGGTGGACTAAAAGGCGCGCTGGACCAGAAAGTCCAGCATTTCTCCCAGCATATCGCGCGCGGGGTTGGCCGGGAGTTTCCCTAGGTGCGTCAAGCTCTCTTCGACCTTCTGCTGGCATACGCCCTCGACGTAGCGGTCGCATTCGTAGTGCTCGACCAAGGCAATGACCCGCTCGATTTCGGCAGCCGTGTTGCGGTGCCGCTCCTGGTGCAAGATCGCCAGCACTTCTTCGCGTTCCGCCGCGTTGCATTTGCCCAACAGGTCGATGATAATCAAAGTCCGCTTCCCTTCCGCAATATCCCCACCCCGCTCCTTGCCGTAGGCCCCGGAAGTAACCCCGGGTGCAGAGCCGGCGTCTTGTTCGGAAGAGCTCAAGTTCAGTAGGTCGTCGCGCAGTTGGAACGCAATGGCCATGGACTCGCCGAAATCGCCGATACGAGTTCGCAATTCCATCTCGGCCCCCGCGATAATCGCCCCAGCCGTACACGGCCCCCGGCCCGTGTACCACCCAGTCTTCTTGCGCAACATGATCATAAACTCGTCCTCGCTGGGAATGTAGCGCTGGCGAATCCAGCCCACGTCGTATGCCTGTCCCTCAAACGTCTCGCACGAGCCGCGGATCATCTCGTCGATCAAATCAAGCGCGACATCCGCCCCCAACACCTCGCGATTCGCGTTGAGGATCTCAAAGACCTTGGCGTACAGGGCATCGCCGACGTTGATGGTCAATGGGATACCGTGCAACTTGTGCAAACAGGGCTTGCCGCGCCGCATCTCCGAATCGTCTTCAATATCGTCGTGGACTACGGCAAACGACTGGAACATCTCAAAGGCCACCGCAGTCCGCATGGCTTTCTTCACGTCGCCACCGCAGGCTTGACACGCCAGCAGCACCAACACCGGGCGGAACCGTTTGCCGCCGCGCTCCGGGTAGTCGCGCATCAGCCGATATAGAAAGTCCTCGGGTTCGCGCACCACGAGGAACGAAAACATCTCCTCTTCTAGGTCTGGAATGTAGCGGTGCAAAAATTGGCGCAGGTCTCGGGGGACCGCAGACATGTTCAACCTTTCGTTGTGAGCACATCTACCACCTAGTGCGCTCCACTTGTACTTCGGGATGCGAAACAATTAAGTGCCATATAACGGCTTGGAAGGATTCCGTCAGCGGCGTGACCACATCCGCCGCGATCGTCGGCACAATCGCACAGGCATCGGCAACTTGGGCCGTAAAGCCGCCATCTCTCCCCACGATGCCGCAAATTTTGGCTCCGATTTCTTTGGCGTACTCCAGTGCTACAACCAAGTTGACGCTGGTATTCAGCGGGCGATTGCCACCGCCGACGGACAAGACCAAGATCAGATCCTTTTCATTTAAGCGGCTACCCTCCAGCCATTTGGCAAAGGCCGTGTCCCAGCCCTCGTCGTTGATGCGCGCCGTCAGCTCCGAGACGTTGTCTGTGGGTGCATAGGACTCAATACCGGCGATTTTGCGAAAGTCGTTGACCGCGTGGCTCGCATTGCCCGCGCTGCCTCCCACGCCGAGGACGAAAAGCCGCCCCCCGCGCTGACGGGTCTCGACGATGAGTTGGACTATCGCTTCGATCGCATTGCGATCTAGCTGCTCGATGGCTTGCGCCGCCGCCGCCAAGTACTGTTGGGTGTAACTCATCCGCCGCGCTTACAGGCTGTAGCCGGCAGCCGTGGCATCCGCGTAAAAAATCTGCACCGTCTCCAGCGAGAACTGCCCCATTTCCTTGCCCAAGGTCGGCAACTTTTTGATGATGTCGCTGGTGCAGGTGATGATGTGGCAGCCGATGCTGTCGGCTTGAACGACATTGTACACCTCGCGCGGGCTGGCCCAGATGAGTTCGGCTTGGGGGTTGGACGCGAGTAGCTCGACCGATTCGGCCATGACCGGCATGTAGTCTAGCCCAGCGTCGGCGATGCGGCCGGCAAAGACCGACACGCAGCACGGTGCCCCGCCCTCGACCGCGGCCGCCACTTCTCGCACTTGGTCGAGTAGAAAGATCGCCGTGACGTTGACCTTGACCCCGGCGTGAGACAGCCGATGGACCAAGTCGTAGCTGACCTCGCCCTTGGTATTGCTGACGGGAATTTTGGCGTACACGTTTTCGCCCCAAGTGGCGATCTCGTGGGCTTGGCGCTCCATGTCGTCGAACTCGTCTGAAAAGACCTCAAAGGAAATGTGGCGGTCGGGAATGGCCGCGACGATGTCGTGGGCAAAGGCCCGGTAGTCGGTGACACCCGCTTGACGCATTAAGGTCGGATTGGTCGTAAACCCGGAGACCAGCGGATTGGCATAGCTCGCCAGCATGCTCTCGCGGTCGGCTCCATCGGCGAAGATTTTTACCGCGAGGGCGGCGGCGTTTTTTTCGTACGCTAGCACTTGCGAAGTGAGGGTGGTCATGGTATTGCTCCTTTAGATTCGTGATCGGCTTAAGTCTATTAATATTAAATATAAAGCTCGCTGCCGGAAAATTGCTGCAGTTCACGTGCGGCGCGGTTGGCAATAGTAAAACGCGTATCGTATAATTACAGGTAACCGCTGCATCTAACTCCTCATCCAATTAAGTAGAGGCTCTGCGATGAAATACCAATGGGCACTAGTCGGTTTGCTAATCGCCACCACCTGCTCGACAGCCGAGATTCTCTCGCTGCAGGAGTGCATCGACTTGGCCATGCAAAACAACCTACAACACCAAAGGAACCAACAAGATCTAGACAACAGCCACGTCCAACTGACGGCGGCGCAAGCGCCTTTTACCTTCGGCATGGACGCCTTTGTCACCGCCCCTAGTTTCACCGGACTACGCGACACTCAAGAAAACGTCGCCCTCCAAACCCGAGTCCGCGAAGAGAATACCGATGTCTCCTACTCGGGCAACCTGCGCATGACCCAGCGCATGCGCCACCTCGGCCAACTCACGCTGACCTCTGTGGCTCTACGCCGCGACTTCTCGTCCAACCGCCGCGAGGATTTCCTCGACTATTCGGGTTCGACGCGCCTTGCTTACGAGCGCGACATACTCGGCCAGCCCAGCGAAGAAATCGCGCTCAAGCGCGCCGAGCACGGCCTGCAAAGCGCACGTCTCAACTTCGACCGCCAGCGGCTCCAGCTAGAGGGCCAAGTCATCGACGATTACTACAATTTAGTGCAGAGCGTCCGCGAACTCGAAATAGAGGAACAGCGCCTAGCGCAGTCGCGCGCCAATTTGGAGCTAGCTCAACGAAAATTTGAGGTCGGCCTCATCGCCGAAGTGGAAGCCCTGCGCCTACAGGTAGAGATGCTACAGGCCGAAGCCACGTATGACCAAGCGCAAACCGATATCGAATTGCGCCGCGATCTGCTCCGCGAAACCCTCGGACTCGATGTGTGGGAACCGATCACAATCGACACTGATGTCCAGTACGAGATTCATCCCATCGACGCCCAACGCGCTCTTGAAATCGGCCTAGCGCGCCGCACCGACATGAAACGAGCGGAAATTTTCGAGGAAATCAACGAGTTGAATCTAGCGGAGACCCGCCGCCGCAACGGCATTAACGCTACCTTCGGTGCCAATGTCAGCATGCAGGGACGCGGTCCAGAAATCAGCGCTGTCAGCGACAATTTCGAGCGCAATCGGTGGGGAGTCGATCTGCAGATAAGCCTGCCGCTGATCGACAGCGGCCAGCGACAGGCCAACATCAGCCAAGCGCGCATCGCCTTGGAGCAAAGCCGCCTCGGACGCGAGCAGCAGCGCCGCCTAATCATCCAGCAGGTTCGCGACGCCACGCGCCGCGTCCACGAGGCCGAGCGCCAGATTGACCTGCGCCAAGCCGCCCTCGAATTTGCCCAGCGCACCTATGACGTCGAGCAGAGCCGCTTTGAACTCGGCTTGGCCGACAGCCAGCAATTGCTCCAAGCTCAAGGCAATTTGACGCAGGCTCGGATCAACGCCTTAGCCGCGGTCATAGGCTACCAGCGCCAACTCAAAAACGTGCGGCTCGCCACTATGGCCGAGCTAAAAGAGCTGGCTCCTTAGCTTCCCAATCCTCATACAAAGTAGGGGCGACCAGCCGGTCGCCCCTACTCGAATAACGCGCGGATTAAGCGCCTATTTGTCGTCTTCTGAATCCATCAGCGGATGCGAGAATTCTTCTATATCCTCGCCAAACATCCGCCGTGGGCGCAGCCGGGTATAGGACGGAATCTGGTTCTGCTCCTCGGCCTCCTGACAGGACACGCACAGCCGCGCCGTGGGCAGGGCCTCCAAGCGCGGCTTGGGAATAAACGGACAGGTCGCACACAGGTTTAAGGGCTTTTCAAGGCAGGCTTCGCACTTGCCATACGTCGTGCTTTCTAGCTTCTCGAGCGCCAGCGTGACCTCCTCCAACTCGCGGCGCTCAGTATCCCCCAGCGCCACCAAAAGCTCCATAGCTCCGGCCTCGACTGCTCGGTCGAGATCGTCGGCCTTGGGGTCTTGCAACTCGTCGATCTCGTGCTCGGTTCCATCCAGATCGCTGAGCAATTCAGCGCGGCGGACTAGGAGCCTCTTCTTTATTCGCTCTCGATCTCGCTTGTTGAGGGCCACCTTTTTGGCCATAATTTTCTCCCCTTTAACCGGCTCTAAAGCCAGTGGATTACCCGTTTAAATGCCCGTTGCCTGCAAGCGAAAAACCGCCGTGCCCAACGGCTCCAACTCTGCGGCGAGCCGCCCGTTGGCCAGCGTCGGGACCGCCTGCCCGCGGACCACTTCGACCCGCCCTATCGGCGGCAAGCCCTCCAGACGCAAATCGAGCTGCCGCGTATCTTCGGCGACATTGACGGCAAATGCGTAAAAATCGCCTTTGTATTCTTTGATCGCCACTGAGACCTCGCCACTGGTCGGTTGTGCCTCCAAGCTGTGCTCCTCCTGCAATAACACCGGGCCTAATTCGGCAAGCTCGACCGCGAGGCGCTGCACTTCTCGCCACAGGGCGAGGGGCTGGATGTGGCGTTCGTTCTCCTCGCAATAGCGGTAAAACAACACGCCCTTGGCCCCTCCAACTAGCCCTTGGTAGATCATGTTCCGCAACTCGGTTGCCGTCGGCGAGCGCGCCCAATGCTCCACCCCGCCAAAGGCCTGGGCGATCAACCAGACCGGCTTCCGCTCCAGCGAGGTCCAGCGCGCCCGCTCCATATAGTCGCCCACCTGACTGATGGAGTAATTCGGAATCGGATAGACGTCTATAGCCAAGATATCGCTGGCGTCCGAATATGCGGCGTATGTGTGCGGTCGGTTGTTGACCAAATAGACTGGATGATAGGGATCGAGTTCCCGGATTAGCTCGTATATCGCCAAAGCAGACGCAGGAGCCATCTTGGTCTCGGCTGGCTCGTCAACCAAATACCACGCCAAGAGCGCCGGATGCTGGCGATAGCGTTTGACGAGGGCGGCAATGGCCCGATAATCCGGCTCGGGCTTGCGCCGGGCGTACTCGGTCAGCTCTAGAAGTATCTGCATCCCCTCTACGGCAGCCGCGTCCATTAGAGCGGCGACTTCTTCTCCACGCAGCTTGTAGTAGTAATCCCCGGAATTAAAATGTAGCTGGCGCATTGGAGCGAGGATATCTGCCCGCAGCCAGTACAGCCCAATGGGAAAAAACGGCTTGCCATCGACGAGCAAGGACTGGCTGAATAGGTCGATTTTCACTTCCCGTACGGCTGGTGCGAACTTCTCGCAAGCCACGGCCAGCGAATCCGCTCCGCCGACCGGGTCCAGCCACCGCGCCACCAACTCATAACGCCCTGCGAGCAAGGCGTCTGCGGCAAAGGCCCCAGCGACTTCCTGCCCGATCATGTTTACATCCAAGCGATCCAAGACCTCGTCGCCGCGTTGCAACTCGACCGTCACGGGAATGGTCGTATCAGCCCAGCGATTGCGCCGCAGCCGAAAGCGGATCTCATCTTCTACGGTATAATACGAGCGATCGCCCGAAAGCTCCCAAGCGGGCCGGGCAAACAGGTGCAACTCTTCGATCGCGTGGATGGGGGTGTCGATTTCTGGATCGTATAGCCGCAATGCCGCGCGGTGTATGCCAGCCTCTGCCAGCCGATACGGCAGTGCATAACGCACTATACGCCCCTGCGGTACCTGCAACCGGTGCTCAACCTTGTGCTGCTCTCCCGAAGGGGTTTCCCATTCCAGCAGAGCTAACAGGAGGCGCGAACCAGTACCTGGCCTGAACAACTGCAAGTCGAGCAGGTTGTCGCCTACTATGGGTAGCTGTTCTTGGATGATCTGGACCGTCGGCACATCGGGCGTCGTATTGGGAGCCATTTGCCCGCAAGCACTTAACAATGCCAACAGGGCAAAGTAAAAGGGCCGGGAGACAGCGCCCCTCGGCCCACTCCTCGGCAGTAAGCGCCCCTTCAAGACGACCTGCCAGTTTGCTCGGTCTCAAGCGAACGCAAGCGATCCCTAAGCGAAGCGGCCAGCTCAAATCGCTCCGCTTCGACCGCGGCCTGTAGATCAGCCGTCAGTCGCTCGTGCAACGTGCGCGGTCGCGTGCTTTCCACCTCGCTCTCCCACTCGCGCAAAAAGAGCAGTTCAGGGCACTCGTCGAGCTGGTCCAATTGACCAATTTTGGCGAGAAAACCCTCAATTTCGACGATGCCTCGGCGGATCTCTGCTAGGGCCTCAGCATAGTTGTCTGCCTCTAGACAGGCCAGCGCCCGCGCCTGCACCCGATGCGCCGTGACAAAGACTCGGTATTGTTCGGCTAACTGACGATCCTCGTCCTCCTCGGCGTATTCGTAGCATAAATCGAGGATGGCGAGGTTGTGCACGGCATCTTCTTCGGCTCGCTCGTATTCCTTCAGTTCGAAAAAACCGATCCGCCGCCAGTAGTATTTCATGGCCTCTTGGGCCAGTTCGGAACAATCCTCGTGCGAGAGGCTAAATGTGCCCGGGCCGTGCTCTTTTTCCCACTCTCGTCGCTTCTGGCAGTAGTAATCCAACAACGACACATAGCCGTGCGGGCGTAGCGCGTCGGGACGCCCCCGCCACTCTAGCTGCATCAAGCCCAGATCCATGCGGATTTGGAGCTTGGCGCTGCCGTTGCCGCCTCGTATCTTGCGCACGCTCAACTCGCCTGGGGCGTATTTCCAATCGCCGAGGATCGGGCCGATATCGCGTTCCATAATGGATGACAACCTCGAATTATACTTGGCCTTTCGGCCGGGGGCAAACAGGCGAACCAAGCGTCCGCGTATCCCGCCCTCAACAAGGCGGGGCTAGCGCGTATCTCGGTGATTTTTCGGATAGAATCGTCCTATTATATGCGCTCGGCGTACCCTTGTCAACTTACAGATCGGAGACTGTGGAATCGGCTTCTACCACCGGCGACACACCTGTAATTTCGCTTATTATGGCCAGTAACTCCTTGCGCAAGGTCGGGCGGCTTACGCGCAGGCTATCTAGGTGATTTTCGATCACTGGAATGGCGTCCGCCCCCACGGTTGTAAGCGCCTGATGGGTTAGGGTGCGCTCCTCGGGCGTGGGGTCGTATTCCATCTGCGTAGGCTCGATGGGCGTACCGAACATACTCACTCGAGGCTGGCCTCCCTCCCCAAAGGGGTCCAATCCCACATTTGGATAGCGTCGCGGGCCATCCGTGGAGTCGGGATGCATCCGTCCGTAGGGATAGGGAGATATCTCCTCGCCGGTGAACACCCCCCGAGGGGTCCGCTGCTCAGAGCGCAGGGTAAGCATGTCGTAGTAGTCGAGGGCATTGACCAAAATTTCAGCCGCCTTGGTTCCCCCCATCTGCCCGAGCGCTTCAATGGCGGCCATCCTCAGTTCGGAGTCGGCCGTATTGAGCGAATAGTTGAGCAGCCTCCCTATATCCAAGGCCGCGCTCTGATCGCCGATGGTGCCCAAAGCGCGCAGCGCGTCCTGCTTGAGCGTGGTGCGTTGGTCGTAGTCTTGGAGTGCCATTTTCAGCACGGGCACGGCGCGCGGATCACCGATCTCGCCGAGGATGCGCGCGGCCTTGCGCCGCGTGGCATAGGGGTAATCCTGACGGGAGACGATCTCCATGATCCGATCTAACTGCGAGTGGTCGCCCTCCTGATAGAGCTTGTGCATCTGGTTGACATTCGTGCAACCCAAGGGGGCCAAAACGACCGCCAAAAGCGCGATCCTATACATGGCTAGCTCCTTTGTTTATCCCCTTGCCGCGAGGAGGTCTTTCCTCTATAATTCAAATTTTCCACTACGCAGCAGGAACTTCAGTGAACGCCCCACAAACCCACAACCGCCAACCCATTCCCGGTATTAAAGATACACTAGCCATATCCAGCGGCAAGGGCGGCGTCGGCAAGTCCACGCTCTGCGCCAACTTGGCCGTGAGCTTGGCCCACCAAGGGCTACAGGTCGGCTTGCTCGACGCCGACATCTACGGACCCAACATCCCGGGCCTGCTCGGTCTAGAAGGTCGGCCGACTGCAACAGACGACCGCATCCAGCCCTTGTCCGCGCACGGCCTCAAAGCCATTTCCATGGGGCTGCTAATCGACGCGGGCATCCCGGTCGTGTGGCGCGGCCCCATGCTGGCCAAGATGATGCACCAATTCCTCTTCAACGTCACTTGGGGCGAACTCGACCTCTTGCTCATAGACCTACCCCCCGGGACCGGGGACGTGCAAATCACGCTGACCCAAGTAGCGCCCTTGACAGCCGCCTTGATCGTCACCACGCCCTCGGCCATTGCCCTCGAAGACGTGCGTCGCGGCGTCGAGATGTTCCGCCAGACCGAGGTGCCCATCGTCGGCTTGGTCGAGAATATGAGTTATTTCCGCTGCGACAACTGCGACCATGCCGACCCCATCTTCGGAGCCGGAGGGGGCCGCACCACAGCCAGTCGCTTGGACATTCCCTATCTAGGCGAAATTCCGCTCGACCCACTCGTCCGCAGCCAAGCCGACGCGGGTGAGCCAGTCGTAAAAACGCATCCCCAAACCGAGGGCAGTCAAGCCCTAGCCAACCTAGCTGCCGACATCGGCACTTATTTCCAGCACACATGAACCGCGTCCAAATCGCCTGCGTCGGCGCTGGGTATTGGGGCAAAAACCTAGTGCGCGTTTTCCACGAATTGCCCGACGTCCATCTGCGCCAAGTCTGCGACGCCAGCCCAGAAATCCGCAGCGCCATTCAGAGCCAGTACCCGGAAGTCCCAATCACCGCCAATTACGACGAAGTACTCTGCGACGACGTGCTCGATGCCGTAGTACTGGCCGTCCCAGCCGCCCAGCACTACGAATTGGCCTGCCGCGCCCTAGAGCGGGGCAAGCACGTGTACATCGAAAAACCCATGACCCTCGACGCCACCACATCGGCCCACTTGGTCGAATTAGCCGCCGAGCGGGATCGGGTGCTGATGGTCGGGCACCTGCTGAAGTACCACCCAGCCGTACACATGCTGCATGATTTGGTGCGGGAAGGCGCGCTAGGCGACTTGTATTATTTGTACTCTCAGCGCGTCAACTTGGGCATTGTCCGCAGCGACGAAAACGCCCTGTGGAGCTTGGCACCACACGACATATCGGTCATCCTGTACCTGCTCGGCCAAGAGCCGGACGCGGTCAGCGCCCGCGGCGAGTGCTATCTACAACCCGACATCGAAGACGTGGTCTTTGCCAATTTGCACTTTGCCGATGGCAAGATGGCGCAGATGCAACTCTCTTGGCTCGACCCACACCGCATTCGCCGTCTGACCGTGGTCGGCAGCCGCAAGATGGCGGTGTTTGACGATGTGGAAAGCACGGAAAAGGTGCGCATCTACGACAAATCGGCCGAGCGACCGCAATACGACTCGTACGGCGACTCCATCGCGCTGCGCTTTGGCGATGTCGTCATCCCGCGGCTGCAAATGGCCGAGCCGCTCAAGCTGGAGTGCCAGCACTTCGTCGAGTGCCTGCGCACCGGCCAAACACCCCGCAGCGATGGCCACGACGGCCTGCGCGTCGTGCGCGTCTTAGAAGCCGCGCAGGCGTCGCTGCGCCAAGCCGGTGCCCCCGTGCCGCTGCGCTAGCGCACGGTAAATTCCGAATGGACCTCGGCTTGGTTGCCGCTCATATCCCGCACCCTCAGCACTAGGCTGTGCACACCCGACAGCAAATCTTCCAGCAAATGCCCGTACACGCGCCCGGCTTCTGGATCGTATTCAGCGATCAGCGGCCGTCCGTCGAGTTCAAACTCAATATCTGCTTCTCGCCCAATGCCCGCGCCTTGGTCGCGCACTGCGCCGCGAATTTCCGGACGCGAGCCAACGACGGCTCCTTCAGCGGGCTGCAAACTGCTAATCTCAGGGGCTTCCAAGTCGGCCAACAGCGCATAGCGGCCCAAGCGCCGCACCCGCGCCACCATTTGCCTACCCACAGCATCCCATTCATTGCTCACCAGCGACCACTTTTCAGCGGCGACCTCTCGGTAGATCCCCAGCTTCTCCGGCGGCAGCGTTTCCCGGTCGTAGCGCAAGCGCAACTCGACCTTGCGGTCAAAGCTGACGTCAGGACCCAAGGCAAAAGCCGGACCAGCCGCCACTAGTGCAACGGATGAGATCGGCTCAAAAGCCACGACCTGCGGAAAGAAAGGCGCGTACGCGCTCTCCGCAGCAAAACCCAATTCGACCGCGCCGTTGGCATAGGTCAGGTTGGCCGCGGCACCCGGCTTCACGAATTGCTGGTCAAGGACGACCCTTTGCACAGCGGCCCCCGGCGTCCGCAGCAAAACCGACCCCCCTGTTGGATCGCTCGGATCGAGCGGCACTGCAATTCGGAATTCGCGCAAGCCGGTCTGGCGAGGGCTGACATTAGCGGTATCAACGCGGACTAAGGGCGACGCGCTAGGCACTTGTTCATAGCGCATCACGAGCTCCACAAAATCCGCGTGAGGACGGCGCTCTAGGGCAAAGGTCGGCACCGCGGGCTCAGGTAGGCGACAAATGGCAAAGGCCGTAGCACCCGCTGGATCCCGCGCTTGGATCCGCCAGTAGGAGGCATTCCGATGAATCCGCCACTTAAGCGGGCCGGGGCGGCTCTGCCGCCGATCTACGCGCCGCCAGTTCTCGCCATCGCGCGAACTGGCCAATTCTACTTCCACGAGATGGTCGTCCGCATCGGTCATCCGCGCCTCGATAAAGGTTCCGTTCGCTGCCGCCGCAATCCGCGCCCCGGCAATGACTGGCGGTTCAGCAACCACCAAGCCAAAGCGCGCCCGGCTCTCGTTGCCGTTGACATCCGCCACGACGACGACGGCTTCGTGCCTCCCCCTAGCCAAGTTTAGTATTCCATCGCTAGGCCCTTCGTAGAATTCGAGGCGATTGCCCGGCAGGCGGCACAAGTTGTAAAAGCGACCCATCCCGCCTTTAAAAGCAGTCAGTGGCCGGTCCAAATACATCTGGTGCATATCGCCGTATCCAACTCGCTCGTAGCGCGCAGCAAAAACCAGCTCGCCGTCGACGTGCAATTCCGCGCGATAAGGGGCTAGTTTGTTGGGGGCCGCATCGGCGCGATCGTACATCAATGCGCTGATACTCACCGGGCCGAGTACTTGCACGGGACGCACCCCGATGAATTCTCCTCGGCTCGGCTGCCAACGCAAATTCAGCACATAGGGGTCGTGCCCTCCCTCGACTTGGGCATTGCGTCCATGCGGCGTGATGGCCACTCGCTGCAAGGTCGGCGCGACCGTATCGGCGATGGCAAACCCGTGCAAGAGAGGGTTGATCGCCACGTTATTCGCGTCGCGCAACTCTAGGTGCAAATGGGGAGGGCCGGCCCCGCTCTCGCCGCTCCAAGCGATGACCGCGCCACCGAGCACTGGAATTTCCCCCTCCTTGAAATACAAATCCACGCTGTAGCGTCCGCGCTGCTGCTGTGCTTGCTGCACGAGTTCGGCCATCGGCGCGGCAAAGTCCTCCAGATGTGCATATACCACTGTGCGGCCATCGGCTAATTTCTGGTACAGAGCACGGCCATAGCCCCAAGGCGAGGTGCGCACTCGCCAGATATAGCCGTCAGCTAGGGCCTGTACAGGGTGGCCGGTCTCGCCCCAAGTCTTGAGGTCTATGCCGGCGTGGAAAGCGCGGGAACGCGATTCGCCAAAGGTGGAAGTCAGGGCCGGTGCAAGGTTCAGCGGCCAGATGAGGCCCCCTTCTTCCGCGCTGGCCGGCAGCCACAAAACCACCGCCAATAAGAGTGTCCGTTTAATCACAGTCGTCCTCATATGTATGTAGGGCCATGCGGTCCGGGGTTACTTCGAGAAAGTGGAAGGGTTTTTCGGTCCAAGCACCGGTGTTGAAGTAGCACCGGCCCTGCCGTTCAATCGCCATGGCCGCGTGTGTGTGCCCGCAGACCACGGCTTCAACCCCCTCTTGCTGCGCCACGCGCAAGGCGTTGCGCGCCACGTGCTTGTTGAGCACCCGGTAGAGCAAAGGCCATTTCTTGGCATACTCAGCCACGTGGGCATCGCGCCCGCCGAGCCAGATGCGACAACGGTGCAAGCGGCGGAAGGCCCACTTGAATGCCGAATGCCTAGGCATCAGCCGGTCGAGCCGATGGCCGTGAATTACGAGCAATCGCTGATCGAGCCGCCAACTATCGACAAAGCGGATCTGCCCCGGCTCAGCCAGCTTAAATTGGGCATCGCGATTGCCGTACACCCAGATTACGGGCCGGGATTGCGATTCGCTCACGAGGCGCTCCAGCACGGCCCGATGGGCGTCGGGCAGGGCTTGGCCCGGCTCATCTATGACGTCGCCGTTGAGCACGAGCGGCACCCCTTGGGGCAAGGTATCCAGCCAAGACAAAAAGTGGCGATGGTAAAAGTAAGCCGATCCGAGATGCAAATCGCTGACGACAAAGCAGCGTGTGACGCCCATGCCTCTTGCTATATAGGTTATATTTTTATGATCGACGCTACCGCTTGTGCTTGCGTTTGCGCTTGTAATACTTGGCAATCAGGAATGGTAGATCGAGCACAAACGAGAGTAAAAGTGCCAACATTTGTTTGCCTGCCTAGGCGGTGTGTCGGATCAATCTTCAAATGAAACATGAAACAATGGTAATTGAATAACCGCCCGATGAATAAACAGACAACCCCACCTACGCGCAAAGCGTACGACCCGGATAAATTACAGGCCCTGCTCCAGTACATCGGCCGCCTGCTGTCCAACGACCAAGAGCGCGCGGCCTTTTATCAGTGCTCGCATACGCCTCCCCCAGCTTCGCTGCGCTTGAACGCACTCCAAGCCCAAGCGCAACACGTCCGGCCCTCGCTGCACCAACGCGGCCAAAACGTGCCTTGGTGCAGCGAGGGCTTCACACTGGAAAGCGACACAAGCCTCGGCCAAACCATTGAACACGCTATGGGCGCGTATTACGTCCAAGCCAAGGCCCCCATGCTGGCCGTCGAAGTCTTGGCCCCCCAACCCGGCGAGCGCGTCATCGACCTGTGCGCCGCCCCAGGCGGCAAGGCCACCCAGATTGCCGCGCACATGCAAAACAGCGGCCTGCTGCTGGCCAATGAACCCCAGCGCAAGCGCATGCCCGCCCTCGTGGGCAATTTGGAGCGCTGTGGGGTCGCCAATCACGTCTTGACCCAAGCCCCAGGGACCATGCTGGCGCGTTACTTCCCCAACTTTTTCGACCGGATCCTCGTCGATGCACCGTGCTCAGGCGACGGCATCGTGCGCAAAGACCAGAACATGCTCGCCTACTGGTCTCCGCAAGACGCCC
>VXZF01000687.1 GCA_009845645.1 Gemmatimonadota bacterium
CTCCATAGCTCGGCTGGCAACTGATCCAGCATCTCGTTTGCTAGCTTGGGCGGCGTGAAAACCTCATCACTGCTTAGATTAGCCAAACAGGTAAGGACGTCGGGATTATATGGATTATTGAGCATCGCTAAGTTTCAGGAAATGAACAACCGGATAGTCTTTTATGGGTTCAGGGATGAAAACAGTATCACCAAGATCAGACTTCGGTGCCTGTGAGGTGAATAAATCATGTTCAGAAGGGAGTTCGTTGATGAGTTCGCGGTATTCATAATCTCGCCGTTTGATGCGACTACCCCCTACAAAAGACCATTCTGGTAATATGATTGGACGGGTAGGCTCAATCACTGTTCGCATGTGCAGAGCATCACCGTGCACAATATTGAGCTTGAGGATGGTATCCACTGTACTCAGGCATGGTTCCTTCACCTTGCGCTTAAACAAACCTGAATAGCGGGTATAAAAGGTCCCAAATAGCCGTCCAATACAGCCCTTTACGTTCTCTTCGATGATATCAATACCATAGATACTAGATACGGCGACGACGGCACTGCGCTCATACTCAAGCTGGCTCTTTTTGTAGCGTACAGCAACGACAGCGAGTTTTCTCTCCAAAATTTCAACCAAAAAGTTCCCGGTCCCGCACGCTGGTTCCAGAAAGCGCGAATCGATCCGCTCAGTCTCTTGCTTGACTAAGTCCAGCATGGCATTGACCTCGCGAGCGCCAGTATAGACCTCTCCAAAATTGGCTACGCGCTCTTTTGAGACGGCCACTGATTCAGAATCACTCTTAGCCATAAGGCTGCCTTTCTATTTTAGCCAGACTTATTTGCTTAATGTCACCTTTAAATTCAGTGTCTTTTTCCAGGAAAGGCTGTTTTTTCACGTCTTTTCTCCATCGACCTTTTCCCAAGCGATTGCCGCGGTCCCCAAAACGCCGGCGTGGTCGCGCAGCTTGGACAGCACGACTGGCACGCCGGCACCTGCTGGATGGCGGAATAAATGTCCGTCCACTTGCTTTTGCAGCGGTGCGAGAAAGTGCTCAGCCGCATTGGTCGCTCCGCCGCTGAGGATGATGCACTGGGGAGCATACACGTGTACCGCACTCACCAGCAGCCAGCCCAAGTTGCGGGTCCAGTGCTCCAGCTCGTCAACGCAGAGCCGGTCTTGGCGCTTCACGCCGCGGATTATAGCCTTGAAGTCGATCGCGTTGGGATCTTTGAAGTACTGGTCGCTCAAGACCGAGGGAATGCCGCGCGCCAGCCCGTCCCGCACTTGCTGCGTCAGCGCCGTGGCCGAGCACATCATCTCGGCGGTACCCCGTGCGTTGGTCAGGCACAGCCGCCCGCCGAGGGCCTGCATGACGATGTGGCTCATCTGCGTCCCGAACTGGAGATGCGGGTCGCGCAGAATTTTGCCGTCGAGCAAGACCCCAGAGCCAACGCCCGTGCCAATGGTAATCGTCACCGCCCAGTCCAAATCCCGCGCTAGGCCGTAGTGCCGCTCGGCGTAGATGGAGACGCGGCCGTCGTTGTCGGCGACAACTGGAATCCCCGTGGCCTTGGCCAGTCGTTTAACAATGGGATAGCCTTCCAATCCTTTGATCTTCCCCGGCATGTACACCACGCCGACCTCGGGGTCCACAGCCCCGGGAAAGCCCAAGCCAATGGCCTGCGGCTTGTCGCCCAGCTTCTGGGAAATCCGCGCGACTTCATCCTTGAGCGTCTTGAGCAAGTTGCCCATGCCCAGCGCAAACCCCGACGGATTGATGCCCGGTGCCAGCATCCGCCCGCCCCGCGTCACCGCGCCGCTTTTGGCTCGGGTGCCGCCCACGTCAAAGCCAATGACGTATTCTCTCATGCGTCCTCCTTGCGTGTTAGCTCACGCACCAACCTGCATCTACGGTCACCACCGTTCCGGTAATCGCCCGCGCTCGGTCTCCCAGCAAAAAGACCGCCATCCCGGCCACATCCGCCGCACTCATCATCGCCCCGAGCGGCTGCTTGCCGCGCATAAACGCCATGATCTCCGCGTTTTCTCCAGCCCGCTTGCTCATGGGCGTCTCCACCAGTGCCGGCGCAATGGCATTAACTCGAATTCCGTGCGGCGCGTAGTAGCTGGCCATGGCCTTGCTCAGCGACACAATGGCCCCCTTGCTGGCCGCATAGGCGTGCGAGGCAAAAAACTTTCGCTCCGGCGCAAAGGCCAACACACTGGCCATGTTGAGAATCGCCCCCCGCGCGCTGTCCTCGTGCGGTTCTTGGATCAACATCTGTTGCAGCACGGCGCGGCACACCAAAAACATGCTCTTGGCGTTGGCGTCCAGCGTCGCATCCCACCCCTCCTCGGTACACTCGTGCAGCGGGCCATCACCAAAGCGTCGCCCGCTGATCCCCGCCACGTTGAACAACCCGTCGATCTGTCCCCACTGGTCCACGCAGGCCTGCACGGTCTCGGCGACTTGTTCCTTCTGCGTCAGATCGGCTACCCGGTGCGCGCCTTGGTTTCCCAGCTTCTCGGCCAAGGCCCGACAGTTTGCTTCCGTCCGCGAGGTGACAAATACGCTGGCCCCCTCCTCGGCCGCGTGCAGAGCCGTGGCCTCGGCGATGCCGGTAGAGCCGGTAATTAGACAAACCTTGTTGTCGAGGGTGCCCACGGTTTAGTGGAAGGGGTTTGTGAATGAGGGCGTTGGAACGTGAATTGATTACTACTCGTACAAATGTTTGAGGCTCTTGCGATAGCCCTCGTAAAACCGCTCTAGCTGCTCTTCCGCGCTTACATTGCCGACAAACTGATGGCTCGGCAATAGCTCCGGCTTGATCCCCCGCGCCAACAACCGCTCGGCAACCTCGCAGCGCAGCATATTCATCATCATCGCGCCGGTCACCGTCGATACCGGCCCAGTCCGCCACTCCAACCCCTCTAGCTCGAGTACGCAGTCTCCCGGCGGACACTGGTTGTCGAGGACGACATCGGCCACATCCATCAGCTTCTTGCCCGACGAGTGCGCTGCCGGCGACTGGTCGCCGTGCGGTTTCGACAGCATGGCGATTACGGGCAAGCCCCGCGCCTTAGCGCCCATGGCCATCTCGACGATCAAGGGTCGAATACCGCTGGTCGAGATCAAGATAAAGGCGTCGTGCGGCCCGAACTCGAACCCTTGGAGAATCTCCTCGGCGTAGCCTTCGTACTTCTCTAAAAAGAGCGGCCCGCGCAACCCGTTGGTGCCGACGATTGACGCGTGATTCGATACCGCGAGCTCGACCAACGCAAAAAAGCCCACGAAACATCCCTGGCGCGGCGTCATTTCCTCGCACATCATGCGCGAGTGCCCCGCACCAAAGAGAAAGACCAAGCCGCCATTGGCGATGCTCTCGGTGCAAATTGCGGCAGCTTGGTCGATAGCGTCCATTTGCGTATCGCGCAGACGTTGCAGCAGTTCCATCGTCTGCGCGTAATAATCTTCTGCAGCGCTCATGCCCCTCCTTTGATGGTAATCGAGTTATAGGGTTCGGCGGGCGGAAAGTACGGAACACCCCCAAGGGGCGTCAAACCTAGAGTCCCGCTGCGACAAAAGCGGCGATTGTTTCGTCGGGGACGACCGCCATGGCCGCTGCGACGTTTTTTTCTAGCTGCTCGATGTTCAGCGAGCCGATGGGGTTGCCGTGAATGCGTTCCTCGCGCAGGCAAAATTGCAACGTCAGCTCCAGCATGTCGATGCCCTGCTCTCTGCACCACAAGCGCATGGCCTCGGCCCGGTGCTGGTCTTCGCCCCACTTGTCGCGCGGTATAAAGCGCTCCACGGGCACGCCGGTCAGCCAGCCGCGCATGATAGACCAGCCGTTGAGTACTCCGAGGTCGGCGGCTGCGGCCGCTGGCAGGATTGCATCGGTTGCGCTCTGCCGGAGCAAGTTGTAGTCGCTGAAGCACAGCATCGCGTCGGTGCGGCCCGAAGCAATGTGTGCGAGGTGAAAGTCGTGGGGTCTCATGCCGTAGCCGATGAAGTCCACGGCACCTTGCTGGCGCACCCGTTCCAGTCCTTCGAGCGCGCCGCCCGCCTCAAGGGTCGGTTCGATTTCGGGCGGATCGTGGAGGAAGAGCACGTCGAATTTCTCGATTCCCAAAATTTCTAGCTGGTCCTCCGCATCGGCCAAGACCCGCGCCGCTGAGTAATCGGCTCGCCCCTCGCCGTAGCCGCCCCACGCAGCGCCGCTGTGGCAGCAGACGCGCCCGCTGATGATGATCTCGCTGCGAACGATGACGCCTTCCTTGATCGCACGGCCTAACTTGCGCAGCGAGTCGCCGTAGCAGCGGGCGCAGTCGAAGTGATTGACGCCCAAATCGACGGCCCGGCGCATCAGGGCCATGGCCTCTTCGTCGTCAACCGGTCCGAAGTGGCCGCCAAAGCCTTGCGTTCCGAACGGAATTACTGGTATGGAAAGCTCGGTCTTGCCCCAGCGGCGGCGGGGACAGCAGTTTTTTTGTAGGCCCATGGTAGATGGGCTGTCGCTAGTGGCGGGAGATTCAGGCCTCGTCTGAGTCCGCATCCTCTTCCGGCGCGAGGACAATGCGCCCCTCGGCAAAATCTAGCATGGCACTGGCCGACGAATTGGGCTGTTCGTCTTCGGGAATTGCGCCTTCGGCTTCTTTCATTTTGCGCTCTATGTTAATGTCTCGTGCGCGTTGCGATAGACTGCGGCAGGCTTGAAAGGCGTTGATTTCGTCTTCCAGCTTGAGGGCGACTTCCCGAGAAAACATCGACTTGGCCATTGTAACTCCCGAGGATGAAAGGTGAATGGGGGCAGACATTGTTACAAAACTGTAAAAATTACGCGATTTTGCTAAAACGGGCAACTTTCACGAGTGGCCGAGCGGCTCGACAGCAGGGCGTTCTAGATCGCCCAATACTTCCACAAATCCTCCGGCACCTCGTAGCGCATGGCTTCGCGCTCGGTGTGGTGCCAGCGGGCGAAAAGCCCTAGCCTCGGCTTGGAGCGGATGTTGGCCGAGCCGGTGTGGCACAGAAAGCAGTGCCAGAAAATTACGTCCCCGGTCCGCGCCACAAATTGCTCCGGCCCTTGGGGCGAGCAGTCTGAAAACAACCCCCATTGGCGCGGCTCCCAATCTGCGCGGTCGCGAAAACTGCCGTCGATGTGGGCGGGGTGCTCGCGGAAGTACGCGTGGGTCGGCAGATGGCTCTGCGGCCAGTAAACAAAGGCCCCGCCGTTTGCTTCCACATCGTCTAAATAAGCGGTCGCCCCCAGCATAAAACCGCCGCTCCAGCCCCCCGGTCCGTAGCCGTCGATATGCCCTTGGCCCGGCCAGTCCCACGCCTCCCCCGAGCGCGGCCACTGCACCAGCATGGACCCGCCGCCGCCGCTAAACTGCCCGTCGCCCAGCGCCTCGACCACCGCCTGCATCTGCGGAAGTTGACCAAAGGCCGGTTCAACCGCAAAACCGTCGATCACATAGCTATCGGGCCAACTCGCCGGGTCTTGTGGATCGGCCCCTACGTGATTCCAGAACTGCCCGCGCCACGCGGCTATCTGCTCCGGCGCGATGAAGTTTTCCAGAATCAAATACCCCTGCTGCTTAAAAAACGCGATCTGTTGCTCACTCAGTGCCATGCCGTACCTCTCACAGCGATTTTCATCGCGCTCTTCCTCGCGCTTGCTGCACGGTTAGTTTCACCTTGTCTGGCTTGATGCTTTTGATCTCCAACCCGGTTGCATGGCGCACGGACTGGGCGGATACCTCAAAGGTCCTTCGCCCCAGCCTGACGAGATTGGCATCAATGACGACCTCAAAATCCGCATTGCTCGCCAAAAACATGGCTCGTCGCGGTCCGGCCACCGCGATCTCCACTTCTGGGGGGTTGACGTCCTTTAGCGCATATCCTTCGGGCATGTTCTCCACGGCTACGGGCACTTGGAGTACCGCTTCCTCGGCCGTCGCGCCCGGCACGAAGATCAGCCACGCGCCCAAGGCCAAGGCGAAGGACAAAAGACCTTCTACTAGACGCCGCCCCCACCGACGCCTCTCGCGGCGTGCATTCACTCGGGTCCCCGTATGCTGCAAGTAGCTTCTAATCCTGTTCGCCAGCTTGCCCGCGTCCGGATTGTCCAGAATCTCAAGTTGCCCCCGCGTTGCGATCCCGATGGTGCCGCGCTCCTCTGATACGACCAGACACAGGGCATCGCTGCGTTCAGCTAGGCCCAGCGCGGCCGCGTGCCGCGTACCGCCTCCCCTCAGTTCATCCCTATTCTCGGAAAGCGGCAAGTGCACTCCAAACTCCTTGATTCTATTATTCTGCATCACCAGCGCGCCGTCGTGCCCAGCCGAACCGGGATCGAAAAGGCTGTCGAGGAGTTCTTCGCTGATCTCCGCATCCAAAGGGACCCCATGCTGCAAAAAATGCCGCTCTATCGGCTCGCGCCCCGGCAGGACCACCAAGGCCCCGCGTCTTTTCGCAGCCAACTGATACAACCCCCTAGTCAGCGTTCCCAAGCTGGAGGGATCCGGGCGCGGAGCCTTGCGGCGCAGACTGAACGTGGCGATCTGCTCAAAGAGCCGGCGCAAATCGTCTTGGAACACCACCACTACCACCACCACTAGCGCCGCGAAAAAACCTTGGAAGATCCAAGTTGTTAGCTGCAACTTGAATTGCTGCGCTATCAGGTGGTAGAAGACGCCCAAAAAAGCCAAACCGAGCAGGGCCATTCGCGCTCGGCGGGTCCAAACGACTAGACCCCAAAGCAGCAACGCGACGACTGCAATGTCCACCAGATCAGTGGGTGCAATATCCAACAGGGGTGTGTGCAAAATAACCTTCTCCGCCCCAACGGAGGGAAATGGGTCAAGCTCCGGGAAATGCCGCCAAATACACCTTGGTGCGCTCGTTCAAAACGCCGTAAAAAGCCCGCATCTCTGCATCTGCGCTATCCCGCCAAAACGCCGCTGGAATACTCGAATCGTTCGCCAGCGGTGCCCGGTTGCGATGCCCGTAGTAAATCTGCACCGTGCGCCGCTCTGCTTGCGTGGGCCGCGTCGTCGGCGTGTGCAGTACGGCCACGTTAAACAGCGTGCAGGTCCCGGCTGGCCCGTGCAAGTGGTACTCGCCGCCCCGCTTGAGCTGTGCTTGCTTATCTTCGAGCACTGGCTGGCTTACTGCTTCCGGGGACAGCGAAAAACAATGCGTCCCCTCATCGACATCGGACAGATAGACCATGAGTTGGATGTAGTCCATGCGGAATGGATGTTCGTCCCAATGCGGTCTGTCGCGGTGCCAACCTTGGTGCAATGGGCCGTCGTAGGCCCGCATCATCCGCAGCCCGATCTCGCCAAAGCAGAGCGGTCCGCCCATCAGCGCCTCAATCGTCGGGTATATCTTCGGGTGGCGGATCAGTTCGTCGAACTGCGGGGAGGTGATCAACGCCTCGTAGTTGGCGTGCTGGTGGTAGCCGTAGCGATGCCAGAAATAGGGATACTTTTCCATGTCCCCATCGAACATGGCGCGGAAGTATTGCACATCGTCGTTGTCGAGCACTTGCCCTAGGTTGAGATAGCCATTTGCAGCAAAGAAATCGCGGTCGGCTTGGTCCATCGCCCGGTCTCCTAATTTTAGCGATATGGAATCTGCTCGCCGTGCCAAGGCAGGCGAAAGCTGGGTTGCTGGCTGTAACGCCGCATGGCGAGCGACAATTCGATTTGGCTGGCTGGTGCCAATTCAACTTGGAAATAAGTGCCATCTACGTCGAGTACTTCGTCGCCAGCTCGCACCCGGCCAAAGCAGTGCTCGCCAAAGCTGCCAGCGCCGACGATCACCTGTCGCGTGCGGCTCGTGCTCAAGTTGACCAACGTTAGTTCCGCACCCTCGTCGCTGAGGCTGGTTACTAAGGCTGCAACATCTTGGGGTAAACCCGGTCGCTGCTGCTCGCCGTCGAAATAGCGCACCTGCCCTTGCGCCAACCCACCCCAGTAGATGGTCTGCGGCGCGCCGGTCGTTAGCTGCACTAAGGCTTCGGTGACCACCGGGTTGACCTGCTGCCACCAGTGTACGTCGAGTTGGGTCAGATCCTGTTCGTCGTCTATGACCTTGGCGATGCGGTCGCCGACCTCGCGGTAGTTGGCCTGCAAGATGCGCTCGGGGTAATCCGGGGATTCGCCAGCGAGAAAGCGAGTCCAAGCGCGGTCGTCGAGCGAACGCGGTCCGCGCTGCCCCACCTGTTTCCACTCGTCTTCGGCTCCCCGGCGCAAGGTTTCCAGCCGCTGCCAGTCGCGCTCCTCCATGGACGCGGCCCACAAGTGGATCGGCGCATTGGAATTGATGGGATTGAAGTCGGTCCAACCTTCGTCCGTGTGCTTGTAGGGCACGAGCAGCCGCCCTCCTTCCTCGCGACCGTGCGCGACTAGCGCATCCAAGTGCATGCGGAGCAGGTCCAAGTAGCGAGTCTCGCCCGTGACCAGCAGCGCGGCTTCCACCGCCGAGGTGATTGAGTGGGCCATCATGTTGTGTCCATAGCGCCCGGTCCAGCCATACAGTCCGCCCCACCACTGCCCTTGGCGCATCTCGCCGACGATGCCGTTGGGGCCGATGTTGTCCGGGACGATGCCGCCGTTGGCTTCGGTGCGCTCTATCCAAGCTCCTACGTATTCCTCTATCCACTCCCGATACCGCGCCTCGCCGGTGTGGAGAAAGGCCGTTGCCACCAGCGCCACGATGCCCAAGTTGACGGTCACGTCGCCCTGCATGACCACTTGATCGAATTGCTCTTCAACGCGGCGTTTGGTCTCGGGGTCCTCCCACCAGTTGGCGGGCAAGCCAAAGTCCGGCCCCAGCGTGGCGTGATCGTGGGTGAGGTCGTAGTGGATTTCGCCGCGCCGCATTTGGAAAAGCGGCCCCTTGCTGCCGCTACAGGGCGAGCGCACAATGCGGTGCTCGGGGTCGTAGTTGGGCACAGTGGGGTCGTCGTTCAAGTACAATCCGGCAAAGCGCTGCGCCCGGCGACGCGTCTCGGCGTTGGTTGGGTCGGCCATCCCCAAGTGATAGAAGTAGATGTAGTTTTCGGCGTTGTGGAACCAGTCGTCGTCGTTGATAAACTCGCGGGTGACGCGGCCGTAGTCGTGCTCTAGCTGCCGAGTAATGGCGTTCCACTCCTCTAGGGCCTTGACGCCTGTGTACTCGCTGCCACCTAGGGCATAGTAGTGAGGCCAATTGAAGAACGCCTCGTACAGATCGTCGGCCCAGACCCCGTCGCCGGGGTATTCTTCCTTCCAAATCAGGCTGCCGCCGGGGCGGGTGTACTTTTCGAGAAAAATCGGTGCCGCTTCGTCGATCGCGTCGATTAGTCGCCGCTGCAAGACCGCCCATAGCGGCGGCGCAGTGCGGGTTTGGCCTTTTAGCGTTTGCACAGTCTCGTTCCGTTAGTCAGCGGGCGACCTCAGACGGCAGAAGATGTAAGCTGTCGGAACTGCAATCAGCAGAATGAGTCCCAAGCGACAGAAGATGTACGCCGGAACTACAATCAGCAGCACGAGTACCGAGACGATGTCGAGGATGCGTCTTACTTCTGGAGATGTCACGACGGTTATCTCCTTTCGGGACTTGGGGACGTAAGAAAAAAGGGGAGAAAATTAATTGAGCTTTCGACACACGGGAAAGAAAAGGGGAGGCAAAATTACGCAGCCCATAGGGGTACAAAGGGAACAGATGAAGCTAGCGATACGAGTGGTTCCGCATCGCTAGCTTACAACGGTTAGTCAAAATGGTGCCGGAGGTGGGACTCGAACCCACACACCCTTGCGGATACAGGATTTTGAATCCAGCGCGTCTACCAATTCCGCCACTCCGGCTATACCTTTACCACTCCTCTCGTTCGCTCTTCGGCTTGCCGAGGATTTCCATATAGACGATCGCGTCGCGCGCCGTCTGAGGAGTGAGGAACCAATGGCTCCGGGTGCGACGAGGCCGCTGCTTCTCGTTCTCGTATGCATCCTCGGACTTGGTCTCCGTCAGCCGCTCCAGCCGCTCCATGGCCTGCTGCTCGGCCACCATGGCGCGCCGCTCGGCCTCTAGAGCCTGCCGTTCGGCTTCTATAGCCTCCCGCTCAGCCTCGGCCGGATCGACCTCGGCGAGAACCGGCTCCTCAAAAGGATCGCCGTCAAAAGGCCACCCAAAGGTCGGCTCTTCTTCTTTCTTCTCCTCGACGACAACGGGCGCAGCCGGATTGACCTCGGCGTGCTGCTGTTCGATCTCGGCGTGCTGCTGTTCGATCTCGGCGTGCTGCTGTTGGGCCTCTTCAAGCCGTTTGCGGCGCTTGCGACGCTCCATCAGCGCCGAAAATATGCTGAACAGTATGGCGAGGGCAAAGAGTAGGAGTTCCATAGACTAGTTGTCGCGGTTATTGCGATCCTCGCCGCTTTCGGAAATCGAGTCGCGCATATCCGTGTCGGCTTGGATATTGCGCATGCGGTAGTAGTCCATGATGCCTAGGTTGCCCTCGCGGAAGGCCTCGGCCATTGCGCGCGGCACTTCGGCTTCGGCTTCCTTGACCCGTGATTCCATTTCCACGACTTGGGCGGTCATTTCCTGCTCGCGCGCCTGGGCCATAGCCCGGCGTTCCTCGGCCTTAGCTTGGGCAATTTTGAGATCGGCATCCGCCTGATCGGTCTGCAACTTAGCGCCGATATTCTCGCCCACATCGACATCGGCGATGTCAATCGAGAGAATCTCAAAGGCCGTCTCCGAGTCGAGGCCCTTTTCCAGCACCCGCCGGGAGATCAGATCGGGATTTTCGAGTACCTCTTTGTGCGTCGAGGCCGAGCCAATGGTGGTGACGATCCCTTCGCCGACCCGGGCGATGATCGTCTCCTCGCCGGCACCGCCGACCAAGCGGTCGATATTGGCGCGCACGGTCACTCGGCAGGTGGCCTTGACCTGAATGCCGTCTTTGGCAATCGCCGCAATCAGAGGCGTGTTGATCACCTTGGGATTGACGCTGACTTTGACCGCGTCGAGCACGTCGCGGCCAGCCAAGTCAATGCTGGCGGCGCGCTCGAAGGTCAGCTCGATGTTGGCCTTGTCGGCCGAGATCAGCGCCAAAATCACCGCGTTGACGTTGCCGCCGGCCAAGTAGTGAGCTTCCATGCTCTCCAAGCCAACATCTAGCCCCGCCTTAGCGGCGCTGATTTTGGGACCGACAATCTGTCGGGGCGGCACCTTGCGCAGTCGCATACCCACCAAGTCCTTGAAAATCGCTACCCTGACTCCGGCGAAATAGGCCGAAATCCACAGCCCCACCGGAATGAAATAAGTGAAGAGCGACAAAAAGACGATGATGCCAAAAAGCACCAAGACCAAAAACAGGACTTCCATTATTAGCTCCTTGAAAGGAGTGAATTAAGACTCGGACTGGACGGACTGAACCACGACTCTGTTGCCAGCCACTTTTAGTACTTCGACCTGCTCACCGCGTTCAATATAGCCACCTTCGCTGACTACGTCGACTACCCGTTCGCCAAATTGCGCCCGCCCCGCTGGCCGCAGCGTCGTAATTGCCTCGCCCGTCTGCCCGAGCAATGACTCGCGGCCCGGCTTGACCGAATCGTAGCCGGCCTTGCGCGTCATGCCATCGTTGAGCACCAAGCGGTTCCAAGCGCGGACCTTGAGCATCATTCTCACCAAGATGGCGGTGCCCACAAGCCCCACGCCCGCCACGACTCCAGCCGCCAAGCCGCCCATATTCATATAGGCATAGCCAATGCCGGCGACCGCGGTCAGCAAACCAACGATGCCGAAGATATTGAGCCCTGGGATAACGAAAATTTCCAAGAGCACCAGCACAAAGCCGAGCACTAGCAAGGCCAGCGAATAGACCCATTCTAACATCTCCCCTCCCAAAAAGCTCATAGCGCCTTCACCACCACTCGACTGCCGCGGGCTTCTACTACTTTAATGGGCCGCTGCGCCTCGATGAATTCGCCCTCGGCGATCACGGTGAGCCGCTTGCCCCCCAGCAGGGCTATACCTGAAGGCCGCAGGTAGCTGACCGTGACCCCCTCCTTGCCCAACAGCTCGTCGTCGGTCGTGCGCGAGGAGGAAGTGTAGCCGTCGGCGGCCTTGATTTCGTTGTGGAGTACTAGGCGATTGAAGGCGGCGAACTTGGGCAGGGAGCGCAAAACGATGAGCGAGAGTACAAACGCGCCGATCATCGAGCCGGCGAGACGCCCGATCACCGAGACGATTTCCTCGAAACTCCACAGTTGAAAATCGCCCAATTGGGTGATCACCACGCTCGCAATCATCGCCCCGATACCCAACGCACCCACAATGCCAAAGCCCGGAATGGCTACCAGCTCGACGACCAAAAGCGTCGCGCCGACAGCAAAAAGCGCCAGTTCCTGCCACTCCGCTAGGTGGACGATCAAGTGGCTACCGAAGAAAAGCCCCAGTGCCACTAGCGCCAGCGTGCCGCCCAAGCCCCAACCGGGCGTGCGCACCTCGGCGATCAAGCCGAACATGGCCACGGCCAGCAAAATCGAAGTGACGACCGGGTGGGTCAACATGCGCAAGACGTGCTCGGTCCAGTTGAGTTCAACCTCGACGATTTCGGCCTCGCCTAAATCGTAGATGCGCAACAGCTCGATTAGCGTCTCGGCCGTCTCGTCGGCCATCTGGTAGTTGAGCGCCTGCTCGGTGGTCAAGGTGGCTGGCCGGCCCGCTTCGGCGCTCAGGCCCGGCACATCGACGCGCTCGTCCACCATGGCCTCGGCGATCTTGACGTCGCGGCCGGTGCGCTCGGCCGTGGCGCGCATCTCGGCGCGCATATAGGAGGTTATTTTGTCGCTAGCTTTGTCACCCGTGGCATCGACTGGGGTGGTCGCGCCCATGGTTGAGGCTTGCGTCATGACGATCTTGTCGCAGGCCAGCGAGATGAGTGCTCCGGCCGAAATCGCCCGCTTATTGATAAAGGCGATGGTCAGGGTTTCGGCGTCGAGAATGGCGTCGCGGATCACCGTGGCTGCATCGACGCGCCCGCCAAAGGTGTCGATCTCAAAGACGATCGCGTCGGCCTCGGTCTCGTCGGCCTCGGCGATCACGCGCTCGACAAAGGCCGCCACGCCTGGGTCGATCATGCCCTCTAGCTTGAGGTGGACGCGATAGACGGTCTGCGCTTGGGCACTGCCGGCCGACAAAATTAGAAGTGTGTAGATAAGGTTTCGCATTTACTATTGAATATACGCTATAATTCGATAATTGTACTCTAAGTATCTGACCATTGTCAACAATCTCATTTGACCCTCTTTTTGCCCCAGCCTATTTTTTGCTTTTCACTCCAATATCCGAAACGAAAAACCATGCCCCGCAAGCTCGAAATAGTGCTCAAAGGCGGTCACGTAATCGACCCTGTCAACGACATCAACGGCGTCGCCGATGTCGGCGTACTCGACGGCCGCATCGCCCGTGTTGAAGAAGACATTCCCCCGGCGGACGCCCACCGCGTCATCGACGTGGGCAACCTCGTCGTCGTGCCGGGCCTGCTCGATATTCACGTCCATACGTACCATACCCGCGCTCGCCAATCGGGCGGGTTGGTGGGCAGTCTCAACGCCGATGCCCACTTCCTCAAAGAGGGTGTAACCACCTGCGTCGATACAGGCACGGCCGGGGCCGAGGAGTTTGAGCACTTCCGCACAACGGTGATCGATCACGCCAAGATCCGCATGTTCGCCTACGTCAACATCGCTGCCCCAGGCATGGGCCCTCCCGAACAGGTCGTCGCCAACCTCGATCCTCAGCGGGCGGCTGAGATGGCCGCGGCCCACGACGAGGTGTGCGTCGGCATCAAGACCGCCCACTATT
>VXZF01000118.1 GCA_009845645.1 Gemmatimonadota bacterium
ATTGCTCGCTGGGTGCAGAAGTTCGCCGAGTGGAATCCCTCTCTGACCGAGGCCGACTGCTTCCTGCTGGTCGAATCGCTGTTCGGCCTGCGCTTGCCCAATGTCGAGTCGCTGCTGGATATGGAGATGGGTTTTCCCGAAGAGTTTTTCGCCGAAGTTGTGTACAGCGAAACGCGGCGCGCCCTAGAGGCGATCAAGGACGTCGATAAAACCATCTTTTGGGTGTCCACCGGTCGCTCCCCGCATGCTGGCGACGCCATGCCGGCCCGCGACTTGGCTGGCATTCTCAAAGCCTCGGAGGCCGCCGGTGCCCAGCGCTTTCTCTTCCATCCAGACCCGGATCCCAGTCCGTCCGAGTGGGGCGTGATCAGTGGCCTGTGCGGCGCGCAATGGCGTCAATCGCGGGACGGGTACTGGCCGCCCAATGCGGCTAAGCCAGACGAGTACCTGCGCGATCAATAGGACCCGGAGCTAGCGCTTATGCGCTGGGAAGACGTTTTGTTAGGGACTGTAGGATACAAAAAGGTATAACTCTCTTTGCGCCGCGTCTTTCCCTTGTATGCCCTTTCGGGCTTCATTAGCCTCGGCTACCAAGTCGCGTGGTTCCGCATTTTCATCGATTGGTTTGGCTCGACCAACCTCACTTTCGCCTTAGTGGTGTGCAACTTCATCGGGGGCTTGGGCTGCGGTGCGCTCTTGAGCCGGCGAATCACCCGGCTGCTGACCGACCGGACCGGCATTGGGGACAAGCTGCGTTTGTACGGGCTGATAGAACTTCTGGTCGGGGTATCGGCCCTTGTGACCGTAGCGGTTGAATATCTGCCGACGGATCTTTGGGGTTCTTTCCCGTATTATCTACACGATGGAGTCTGGGTCCAGACGATTCGCTACCAGATTGCCCAAGGAGCCATCGCCGCGATCAGCCTCTTCCTCCCTTGTCTGTTCATGGGAGTGACCTTCCCCTTGCTGTGCGATATTTTCCGCTCAATACCGAGGAACGGACGCCTCCCCTCCGTTCTGTACGCGTGGAACACTATTGGTGCGTGTAGCGGCGTACTCGCTTGCCAGTTCATTCTGATTCCGGAGATCGGGCACCAGCCAACCTTCTGGCTGATGGCCGGCTTGAACATACTGCTAGGATTGTACTTCCTAGCCAGCGGGGGTGCACCCGCAAGCGACGAAGTAGCGGACACTGCCTGGGCAACATTCCCCAGTGCTGGAGTGCCATCTAGGTCGGGAAGTGCCCTCATTGCTTGTGCCGCACTGAGCGGCTTGCTCGCCGGAGCGCTCGAAGGCGATATGTTCAAACGGATCGATTTTATTGTCGTGCTGAGCCCTGGGGCGATCATGTCGTTTATCTCCTTCTGGGCCGTGCTAGGCATTTTTCTGGCTAGCATTACCGTGCGGCACGTCGAGCGTATCCGGCTCGTTCATATCAAGGTCGCGTACGGTCTAGCCGCACTCTGCTACTTCGCGATCTGGCGATTTAGCGACGAGTTGACCTACTTAGTGGGCAACCCGCCGGATGTGCGCGGCGTACATCACTTCCCAGTGAGTCTCTCCCAGCTCTTCGTCTATACAGGTATCTATGTACTACCTGCGTACTTGCTAGTCTCCCTGCTCCTGCCCTACGTCTGCAATCGACTACAGGGGATGGGGAAACACTTGGGGCTGGCCTACGGTCTGAATACGGTGGGGTTCTGTCTCGGCCTGATTGCCTTCACCTTGGTGGTGCCTCGCCTGAACATCTTCTACTCGTTGAAGCTCTTTCTGGCCTTCATGGTGCTCGCCGTGCTCGCCTTGGCATTCATCTCGGAATTTCGTCCCATAAAAGCATGGCAGATTGCTGTCTTGCTGGCCTTTGTAGCCATCGCCTGCATTGCCACGCCGAGAAGATTTGACCGAGATTTTTTTACGCCTCTGATGTGGCCCAACGCTGTTGCGGCCCAAGGCATGAGGAGCAATGCCGCCCATACTACGTATTTCCTCGAGCTTCCGAACAACAATATGAAGCTCTTCTTCGGCCGTCTGTCTATGTCGGGTACATCGCCGCGATCCCAGCAGTACATGCGTCTGATGGCGCACTTTCCCTTGCTCGTTCACCCACAGCCAGAGAAAGCCCTGCTGATCTGTTTTGGCGTCGGCAATACCGCCTCGGCCATCGCCGCCCACGAGAGTATCACGCGAATCGATGCCGTCGATCTCAACGAGAACGTATTCAAGATGGCACCAGCCTTTGCTGAGCATCACGGCTTCGTACATTTGGATCCACGGCTGCGGATGATCAACGACGATGGGCGCAACTTCCTCTCTCTGTGCAACGAGACGTACGTCTTGATCACCAGTGAACCGCCGCCGCCCATGGCCGGAGGAGTGTATCGCCTATATTCGCGGGAGTACTACGAGCAAGTTCTTGCGCACCTGAGTCCCGATGGATTGATGAGCCAATGGCTGCCCGTAGAGCAGTTGCCCAACGACGCGATTGAACTGGTGACCAGAACTTTCGTCGCGGTGTTTCCTTACAGTTTGTTGTTTGAGGGGGCAGGTCAACACCTGATTCTGCTAGGTAGCCGCTCACCCATCCGTTTCGAGCAATTGTCCGAACGCTTCTATAAATCCGACCGGGTTAGGACTGATCTCTTGCGGATCGGTCTCTCAACTCCCTCTGCGCTGGTTGACCGCGTGATCCGCAATGACGCCGAACTGCGCAGTCGCCTCGGACTGGGGCGCGTGCTCAGCGATCAGCACAACGACTTGGAGCATTTGTTTTACGATCCAGAGGAAGTTCAAAGGATCCCTTACTGAGATCTATCTTGGAAGGGATGGTTTTCTTAGACTTGCGTGAGAAAACTTCCTATGTGTCCGGTTATATAATCCAGCACTAGCCATCCGCCCGCAGCCACGATCTCGCCCAAAATCAGGCCGAGAAAAAACGGTCGCAAATTCCGGTATAGCTTGGGACCGCCGTAGCGTAGGATTAACAGTTTGAGGAACCAAGCGAGAAAGGCGCTGCCAAAGATATGTCCCGTCTTCCAGTTGGCGCTGATGGTATAACCGAGGGGATTGAGCGGCCACCAAATGAACTGGTGTCGCGCCCACATCAGTAGGGCCATCACCCCTCCACCGATGCCCATGAATAGCCAAGCGTCTAGTCTGGGGCCGGGCAGCTCTGCGGCAATGCGCGGAGCCATATCTCGAGGACCAAAAGTGGGGGCCTGCCCCACGAAAAAGAGCGGATTGAGATTGATACCCCCGTATTTGTAGGCCAGCACTAAGGTCATATACGACGAGCCGACCAGACTGACTACAATGGCAATGACCACGGCCCAGAATAGCCGGCGCTTGGAACCGGTGATAATCTCACCCATCTTCAGCCCGTTGGCTACAGACGCCATGACAAAGGAGCGCACTTCGGAGTGCCAACCGTAGGAAAATCCCAAGGCTACCAGACCCGAAGCACCCAAGGCCGAAGCACCGGCTCCCGAAATGACAAAACTCGAAGTCATGATAGGCGGCCGCATGGCCGGGATGCCCCCTTCGGCCACTACCCGAGTTAGCCCTATAAACAGCATCATGGCACCAAAGAGGAATAACAGTGCCGTGGGAAGGGTTAGCCCCATCATGCAAAGGCCGACCACCACTAGGGCAAGCGCCGCTAGCAGGCCGAAAAGGGCCTGTCGGTAGGATAGCATCTCGCCGCTGTCGTCAACCTCTTCGTCGCCATGGAAGGCTTTGCGGTAAACATTTTGTAAATGGCCGCGTCCCACCCACAACCCTACTAGCACAAAGACGATCATCGAGCCCATACCCTGATGGGCTAGGAAAGGTTCGATCGAGTAGAAGTCGATCCGCTGAGTGCTCTGCAAGCCGACGATATTGAAGATGCCCCGCTGGATCGTGGTGAGGATATAGAATATCCAGATTGAAGCCGTGATATCGAGATTGACGAAGTAGAAAAAGCCCGTCCATGGCGGACTAAACCAGAAATTCAGGCCGACGGTATCGCGGAACAAGGGCAATACGAAGGTCTTGGTGATCTGCGGAAAGTTCGGAAAGTAGGAGTGCAGGCCGTTGACACTGAGCAGGATGAATGATACGGAAAAACCGATCCACATGGCTTTGTTGGTGAAAAACGACCGGCCGATCATTCCCTCCCTTTCTCGGCCGATCATCTCCATGGGCACTTGGACCAGTGGATAAACTAGCTTTTCTCGGTCCATCCACTGGCGACGTAGAATGACCATGGTGCAGATCATGGCAAAGCTGAGCACTAGGAAAAATCCGTACCAGAAACTCAGCGGTACGACCCAGATATCCCAAGGGATAGCCTCGCCTTCGGGCAGACCTTCAAAGAAAAAACGCGCCGCGTTTTCGCCCCGGGGAATCATCCAGCTAGGGATGTACTGGTTGTAGAGAAAATCCCAGTTGTTCTCGGGCGTGGCATAGTAGGTAGAACCCAGCAAACAGGGTATGATGAACTGGGTGAAACCCATGCCGGGAACACAGCAGGCCACCGCTAGCATGATGTAGATGGTTACCAACTCGGCTTGGTCCAAGGCCAAGGGCCGGCGAAGACAGGCGACCAAGGCACTAGCAAGCACGACAAAAAAGAAGAAGAACAGGGCCGCCGGAGTGCTGAAGTTCAGGGTTAGATACGAACCTCGGATGAGGGTCGTAGCATAGGCGTCGAGGAGATTTAGCAGAAAGGCCAGTACCGCCCCAAGTAAGATGGCCCGGGCCGAAATGCCTTTGACGTCTTCATAGGTCGGCTGGCTTCTTTTTAGCCATGTGAGGTGTTGAGGCGGAATTCTCTTTTTCAATACTTGTCTCTATGGGCTATCGTATGTCGCGTTTCAACTAATGGATAAGTTGTTTGAGCGACAAAGAGAGGCCGTTTATTTTGTCATCACTAGGCGTGCTCCAATAGCACAGTAGCGGAGCGACTGATCGAAGCTGAAGCGTTTGGCCGACCGCACGTTGCGCGCGTGATTGACAAAGCCGCCGCCGCGCATAATACGGGTAGAACCCGAAGCAGCTCCTGCGGGGTCCACCTGTTTGGCACTTGAATAGGCGCTGCTATACCAGTCTTGCACCCACTCCCATACATTGCCGTGCATATCGTATAAACCCCAGGGATTCGGTTGCTTCGAACCCACCGGCTGGGCAAACTTCCCCTCCGCGTCTCCTAAGTTTCCTATGTACCAGGCATAGTCGCCCAACAGGCTTTCGTCGTCCCCAAAGGAACGGCTCGTCGTGGTCCCGGCCCGGCAGGCGTATTCCCATTCGGCTTCGGTGGGTAGGCGGTACAAATCTCTATCGGCGGCTTCGTTCAAGCGGCGGAGGAATTCCTGCATATCGATCCACGAGATATAGACTGCCGGGTGATTTGGCGCGGCTTGGACGTACTTGCGCCGGGTCCACGGCGCGGTTCCCATCACCGCGACCCATTGAGCCTGGGTAATCTCAAATTTACCCAAGTAAAATCCCTTGCTAATAGAAACCTCGTGCTGTGGAACTTCGTCTTCGCCCCGTGTAGAGGCTGAAGCTGGCGATCCCATCAGAAAAGTACCTGGCTCGATCCACACGAATTCCATCGTGACTCCGTCGCGGAGTTCTACAACAGTGTTCTCGGGTCGTCCCATAGCCGCACACGTGATACCCATTATTAGGGCGGCGAAAATCTGCCTCATTCCGCACCTCCGGATCCATGAATGACGAGAGCGTGCAACGGATCCTCTGTCCTTGCCGCAGCAAAGGGTAATTTCTATAATTGCGACCATTATCTGCTTAGTTTACTTCTACAGCGATGAGTGTATGGACTTTTTTTGTTATCGCCGAGTCCTTGCCTTCGCCCTAGCGTTGGCCGTGCTGCTGCCGGAATCTGTTCTACCCCAATTCACCGACCAAACAAAGGAAGCGCACATCGCCTTCCAACATGTGGCCGGCGGATCTGAAAAAAAGCACATTGTCGAAACCTCCGGCGGTGGGGCTGCTTTTTTTGACTACGACAACGATGGCGACCTCGATCTATACGCGGTCAATGGCTCTACGGTCAATACCTACCGGCAAAAATCTGGCCCGGGCAATGTCCTCTACCGCAACCAAGGTAACGGCACCTTTGCCGATGTGACCTTACTTGCCGGCGTTGGGGACCGCAGTTGGGGCATGGGCTGTACCGTGGGCGACATCGACGGCGATGGGTACCGCGATCTGTACGTGACCAATTATGGTCCCAATGTTCTCTACCGCAACCAAGGCAATGGCACCTTTGTGGACATTTCTGCTGGGGTAGCAGGGGATGACTATAGTTCTAGTGCCGCTTTTTTTGATTACGATGGCGACGGTGATCTCGATTTATACGTCGCTAATTATCTGATCTACGACTTTGATGCCCCCCCAGATAAGATATGCACCTACGAAGGAATCGAGATTTTCTGCGGTCCCCAGGGCCTACCTAGAGCGGCTGACCTATTCTACCGCAACAATGGGGACAACACCTTTACCGACGTGACCCGTCCTTCGGGTATCTCTTGGGCCAACCACTACTACGGGTTGGGTGTACTGCCCGAAGACTTCGACAACGATGGCGACACCGATCTCTTCGTGGCCAATGACGCAACTCCCAATGTACTCTTCGACAATAACCGCGATGGCACCTTTAGCGAAATTGGCCTCAAAGCAGGCATCGCGTATAACGAATACGGCGAGGAAGAGGCAGGCATGGGAGTCAGTGGTGGAGACTATGACGCCGACGGTGACCTCGACCTCTATATAACCCACTTTTTTCGCGAGAGTAATACCTTCTACCGCAACGAAGGTCAGGGCCATTTCAAAGATATAACGACCCAGATCGGTCTAGAAGAACCCACGCTTGGGATGCTGGGATGGGGCACCCAATTCTTCGACTATGACAGGGACGGCGACTTGGATCTATTCGTCGCTAACGGCCATGTCTATCCGCAGGCGGCTAGCACTATTGCGGGCACTTCCTACCCCCAGCGCAACCAATTGATCCGCAATGACGGTGGCAATCGTTTAATCGATATAGGGGATGCGGCTGGCCCGGGAATGGCTCTTAAAAGAGTCAGCCGCGGTGCCAGTTTCGGCGACTACGACAACGATGGCGATATAGACATTTTCGTCGTCAATTTGGACGAAGCGAGCACCCTGCTGCGCAACGATTTTGCCTCCGTCAACAACTGGCTTGTCGTCCAACTTCTGGGTCATGGCCCCAATCGCGACGCCGTCGGTGCCAAGATCCGTTTATTGGCCGGTGGCCAATCTCAGTGGCGCACGGCTAATGGTGCTTCCAGTTATCTCTCCTATAACGATATGCGTATTTTCTTCGGCTTGGGTAGGGCAGAAGGGGCAGATGAAGTGGAAATCACTTGGCCCGACGGCACTCGTCAGACAGTGCCAGCAGCACCGGCCAATAAGCTGTTGGTAATCCGCCAAAACGGCCCCTATGTCCTTACGGAGATGGGGGCCGACATTTACGCAGAATAAGACCTATAGGCCTCTATCCCTCCCCGAAAGCGGCTTTGAGGTTATCCTCCCGAATAACCAATTTCGATGCATATTTATTCCGCACTTCTTCGATAAACTGATTAAAGGCCTTTCTGTTCTTTTCTCTCCTGAGTTGGGACCGGACTCGCCACTCGGCCTCCGCAAAAGTCTCTCGCTTTCGCTCCCTAGAAAGCACCTTAAATATAGAATAACCCTCATCTACTTTGGCCGGACCGGTGAGCGCTCCTATCTCGGCTTTTTCGGCGACTTCTACAAAACCACCGAGAAAGGCTTCTTCGAAAAGGTGGAAGTGGAATCGGCCCTCTTCATCTCGATCCTCTAACGAGCGGATAGAATACTTCTTGGCCAAATCGCCTAATCGGGCTCCTCTTTGGATCTGCTCCATCAACCTCAGTGCCTCGGCCTCTGTCTCAACCAGAACCTCTTGTACTTCAATTTGCTCGGGGTGCATATATCTTTCCGCATGGGCTTTGTAAAATTGGCGTAGCTCGTTTTCGGCGATGGTCACTTTAGCTCTCAGGAGCCGCGCCCTGAGGGCACTTATCAAGAGTTGATTTGCTTGATTTCCCAACCACTCGACCGTCTCTGCTTCCTCGTCTATGCCAGCACGCAGGGCCGCTTCCACAAGCATTGCATTGGGTACGACATGGCGCTCGGCAAAAGCGACCACTTGGCTGGAGTCGCTGAGTTGGGCCAAGGCAGTGCCTTTCAAGGGGTGGCCAGCTTCTGTCAAGTCCTGAGCGGTTATTTCTCCGCCGTCGTACCTATAGAGAACTATATTGCGTTCCGTCTCCGAGGCGAAAGATGCACCGCCGCGCACTTTTTCGACAATGAGCGCGAGACCTTCCCGATCCAATTCGAGGTGGTATTTTTCCCCAAGCTCAGCGGCCAAAGCTGATAGCGCCCGCTGCTTTTTTTCCTTTTTCAGTCCCATTTGGATTGCCAACCTCCTCTGAGGACTGAGTTCGATGGTAGAATCGGCTATGACAGTGAAGATCGAATAGCTTCCACCGATTTTTATAGGCTCTGAGACTTCGCCCAAGGCGAGGGAAAATAGCTTGTCCTGAAGGGGCGTGACCATGTGTTCTCGGGTAGTATAACGGCCTAAGTCACCACCTTGGGCCGAGGTTTTTTTGTTTATGGACCACTTTTGGGCGACTTGCCCGAAAGGCACCCCGTTTTTGAGTTCCTGGAGGACGGCCAAGGCATTTTCTCGGCTGGGAACCATTATATCGGCCAATCTGACCGCGCGAGTGAGCCCCATGCGTTCAGCGTATTCCCGCACTTCGCCCTCCTCCACTTCCTCCTCTACTTCCAGCGCTCTATCTTGGAAAATGCTGATCAACTTTTCCCGCTGGACCCTTTCCAGCCGGGCGCGAAATTCAGGACTTTTGTCGAGATCGGCCGCCTTCGCCTCCATGATCAGTAGTTGGATATTGATCATGGTGTTCAAATGATTCTGTGCTTCTTCTACCCTAGTGGTTTCTGCCTTGGCATCTTCGGGGAGGCCATCGATAAATTCCCGCAACTGGTCAACTGTTATCTCCTCATCACCTACCTGAGCAACAAATCGGTCTCCCATTTCAACGGTGCAGCCCATGAGTATGGTAAAAAGCACGAGTGGTAAAAGCCAATATGCAGTCATTTCTCTTGGCATTTAGCTCAGATCTCCTCTGTATTCTCGTATAGGTAGATTAATCCAAACCGGCAAATACCGTGGCAAAAGCCATTCTGCCCGTTTCGGTTTCGTTATCTATGGCCCTTCTAGTCAGTCTGAGTCCCATCAGGGTCGTCAAATTGTAGCCCAAGTAGTTTGAATTATTGGCGAACTGGGCTGCGCCCACAACTTCACGGAAGTCATCTAGCAGTCCTTCCTTGACCGCCGCATCCGAATCCCTGAGCTGCTGGAAAACGGTATATTCCACGCCTGCCTGCATAGTGGAGTTATTAAACAATGGCCACCGGGTCAATAAAGTAAAAATCAGGATGTCCTCCTTGCGTTCGGGATCTGATTTAAGCGCTGGAGATTCTATCCTCAATTCGTTTTTAATTTTTGGCTGGATATCGAGATTAATGAATTTGAGAACATAGTCCACTTTATTGATCAGACCGACAAAAACGAAATCCTGTCGCAGATCGGGCTGTCTCTCCCTTTGACGCCAGCGGTCGTATTTCAGCTTGTTGACGATATTTAGATTCTTCAGCTTGGTATAGTTGAAACTTATGTAGGATGAATTTATCCACGTATTCCGGGCCGCTAGAGGATCAATGGTAGGGACATTGCGCCTCTCGAATTCGTCCCACTGGCGAAGGTCATTTTCTATATTGTCCTTGGCCAGTCTGAAGTTCTCAAAAATCCTCAGCCTACCCAGTCCGGGGTAGTCCTTTTCTAGCGTAAAAAGCAAATAGTGGGTGATGTTTTGCCCATCGCCGGCAATGAGACTTTCGTCGGTGCGGCCGATCGTCAATCTCATATCTGGAGTAATGTTGACGCCGGCATAAAGGTTGTATCCACTTAAATCCCTACCATAGGGGAGATCTGCTTCATCGTCGTTTTCGAACCGATCTACCCATATGTTGTTGTTCATATCTATGCCGAACAGATACTCGGGTCGGTCCGTAGAATAGCGCAGAAAGGGCTCGTCGTAGTCGGGTACTAAGTTGGGTAGATCTTCGCTGTCGTTTTGATTGAAGTCGGAGATAAAATCGACGTTTTCATCTAAGCCAGGAAATACGTTCAAGTCGATGCTTTCGTTAATTCTCTGCCAATCGGGATATCGATCTTGATCGTCGTTGTCATCGACGAGTTCGTAGTAGAATCTCGTCCGGTCTTCGTAGTCTATGTTGACCTCACCCCGGGCCAAGATAGCACTTGTATTATAATTGTGAGCCATACTGTAAGCCTCGCCAAAAAAGAACCACGGCTGAACAGTTCTCGACAGATTCACCATCCAGCCATCGCCTTGGTCAAAAGCCGACAGGTGTTTTGTGTGCTGCCTGTTGGGGTATTTTCGGTAACTCCTACTGCGGTCGAATTCGCCGTAGAAATCAAGCCCCGCAATATTGTTCGCCTCCAGAGTCAGACCGAAAATTTCAGTGGCGGTCGGCAAGCCGTACGGGATCTTGAGGACTCTGAGATTGGAGCCATCTTTGACATTTTCTTCGGCTCTGGCCGCCAGCAGAAACACGTTGTTATTTTGCCGATTATTCTGGCGGTTTGAAGACACCTCGATTCTGTAGTCGTTGGCGACCACCAGTTCAAAAGTCACTCTTCTTATCTCCGAGGGGTCGGGGCCGGTGTAGGTCCCCTCGGAAAAATCATATACTAATTCGATCTGCTCAGGGCCGCTAGCTTCCCAGAAACCCAAGCGCTGAAAGCCTCCCTGAGGTGAGGGGTTGAGACCGGCCTCACTGGCCCGGACAACCTCTCGCCTAAGAGTTCGTTCTCCCTCTTCGTCAATGCTTTCGACGTCGGCCTCTATGATCATGTCCCAAGCGAAAAGAGTAGCTCCACCTTCGTTATCTTCGGGTGAATCGTCGGTCAGACGGACGAAGAGCTGGGTGATATTTTCAGCATTTTGACTAGAAGTAATCGAACCACTTCTAGGGGTTCCTTCAAAGGCATCTAATAGCTGGAAGGAATTGTGGGCGCTTACGTAGTTGGCCCCGATGCTGATAAAATCGCCTACTTGGGCAACAGCTCGCCCACCCATCAGCGTTGTCAGGCTGGTTGTTTGGTTGACCGCAGGGTTGCGAGGACCGGCCCCGCCGGGAGAAGAAATCCGCGAGAGGATCGTCGTGACTTGGTATTTGTCGGCTTGGTAGTCTACCTGGATTCCGTCCATGGCTGGCTTTGAGAAGGTCATCGGGGTAAGGGTCGAGCGGATCTCATTGCCTATGGTTATGGCCAAGTTGTGTTGCCCCTTTTGATCAGAGGCAATGACCAAATTGCTGAAAAAGTCTCGGAATCTCTCGGTCTTGAATAAATTGCTACCCCCTTGCTGGGGTTGCGTCTGGGACCAGTCGTATAGCAACCATCCTCTAGTGATGTAGGATCCGTAAATATCATAGAAGTAATCCCCGGCTAAATTGATATCCACATAGCGATTATAGTGGTCCCTAGCGTAGTTGGTGTATTCCCACTGTTTCCAACGGTATTCCAAGAAAAGTTCTTGAGGGACGTACCACTTTTTGACCGCTGGATCCAAGGCTCCGAACAGCACGCCGGATCCGGTTGGTTCAAAGGTGAGTTCGGCCCCTCGGCGCACACCTTTTATGCGTAGCGGATCGACATCTTGGGCTTGCGTGTCGGTGTCGAAAGCTAACATGGACAATAGAAAAGAGTAAATTATGGTAGCTGAACTAATACCACGCATTAGAGGGCTACAAATATGGCAGGTCAGCATGAGAGTTCCATCCTAGCTTTCAGGTAAAATGGGAATAATTAATAGACTATTGGAACAATTTTCGTCTTGCTCTCGGACCCTGAATCTGCATCAATTTCCACTCGCATCATATAGATTCCGGGTAGCACCTTGGCACCGCTCTCGTCCGTTCCATCCCAAGCCTTTTGGTATCTCCTACTGGGATCCAAGCCTGAATAGATCGCCTTTATACGTCTTCCAGAAAGATCGTATACCCCCACCGAAACCAAAGCACCACCCGTCAGGTTGACGATGTCGTAAGTCACCAAGACTTCATCATTTAGGCCATCGCCGTTGGGAGTAAAAGGAAGAGGAGCTACTTCCATGGAATGAATGAGGTCTTTGCCTACTGAGATCTCGACCGAAAGGTCATCGCCTTGGGCCTCAAAATCAGAGACTGCGTCCCCCTCGGTGACTACTTGGGGCAGATTGTCCGGTTCTTGGCTATCGGAGACTCTGCCGGCAAAAAAGGTATTGTACTGCAAAGCCACATTCTCAAAGACCACTCGCAAGGTGCGGTCTCCCACAATCTGGGGGAAGCTAATTTGGACCCCGTCTTCTGTATCCGTCTTTTCCCATTCGACATCGGTTTCGTCTATTTGCACGGATCGCACTACATCTACCGGTGCCATAGTCTTTAGTTCGAGACGGTTAAAGCCGCGGCTGTTGACGGTTCGCACGGCATAGGTAAAGGGGGTGTTCTGCCCGATCAGAGCATGTTGGGGCCAGATTTCGCCCACCAGTGAGTCGGCTAGGGCAGGAGACACCTCAAAGGCGAGGGAATCAACTGTCGCCGCGGCTAGAATATCGCTGGTCTTCAGAAGTAAATGGAACTGAAAAAAGCGACGTGGGGCTGGTGATTCAATGGCCGTGCGGACTCCGGCAGGATAGGGGGAGGACCAAGCGCTCCAAGACAGCGAATCGCTGGGATCCGGTGTGTTGCCACTCCGGGTCACTAGGATGGCATCCGTTTTTGTTGGTTCGCCGATGCTCTCTCTAGCCCATGTTATGTCGCCAAAGACCGCAGGTTGTTCTCGATCAAATACTTTTGAGGTATACGATGATGTAGAGGCAAAACCCGCACCAAAGACTTGAAACTCGTCAATTTCCCACTCCCCTCGCACCAGTTGCTTCACCTCTATGAAACGAACAAACTGCAGGGGGACGGTCAGATCAACGGTCGGCTTGAGGTTGCGTTCCTCGGTTTTAAAAACCTTGAAATCCGGCGTCCCGGCTAGGGTTTTCTGCTCTTCGCTGCCGTCGTTCAGCAGCAATTCATAACCTTTCAGAAAAAACTCTTCAAATCCCTTGCGCGGAAAAAACTTGATCCGATTGACTCCAAAGCGCTCGCCCAAATCTAGCCTGAATATAACGCCTGTGGGGGAACCGCCCTTCACTTCAAAAGCCTTGGTCGTATC
>VXZF01000423.1 GCA_009845645.1 Gemmatimonadota bacterium
TCCGGCACGCCTGCCGCGGCGAGTTCTTCCAACACCGGCGGCAACAGGCGATCCGTCGGGCAGGGCCGGGTCATGTCGCTGACGACAATTGCGACCTGCTGGCCGGGCCGCACCAATGCGCGCAATTCCGGCGTACCCACGGGCCGCGCTAGCGCATCCCGCACCAACGCGAGTTCCGCACCATCGCCGCATTGTTCCGTTCTCGGCAGAACGACGCCTAGCAGACGCTCGCTGGGCACGGCAACTTGCAACTGAGAGTCGCCAAAGGGCAGCTCGATTTGCGTCGCAGCCATAAGTCTTCCTCAATTGTCGAGGGCGCAGGCACCAGCACCGCGCGGATCGCCGCAGGTGCCGCACGGCCCTATTGGTTCGCGCTCGCCGACAGCGCGGCCGGCGACGGCAAAACTCGACAGTTTCTTCTCCAACTCTGCACTTTCACAAGATGGGCAAGCGGCTGTCGCCGTCCCTTGGATGAGCGCGTCGAACTCCGCGCCGCACTCCTTGCAGGCGTATTCAAAAATCGGCATGGCTCAGGCTCCGTGCAGGGCCGGCTGATACAGGCCCACACTGTAGAATTCATAAGAAGCCGCTTTGTCCGGGAAATCAATTACGTGCACCGTAAAACGAGCCGGCACCCCGGTGTTGGGCATATAGTCGCGGAAAAAGCTACTATAGGCTTGGGCGTATTCTTGGTAAATGCGCTGTTGTTCCTCGTGAAAGCGCTGTGGATCGGTCAGCGGGTTGATGTCTTTGGGCTGGGCACCAAAGGCGTGTACTTCGATAAAATCTATCTGGGCAATCGAATCGCAGATCTCAGCTTCTTGCAGCCACTTTTCCCAACAGCGGAAGACCAGTTCGACTTCGACGGAAGGCGTCATCCTCACCAGTTCGTCGCGGCCGAGAATCCCATGAGCCGAATGCCCGCCGGTCAAGCCAGCGAAGTAGATCTTCAAGTCGCCGTTATCCAGTGCCTCGGTTACCAAGGCCGATAAGGTTGGGTGGTCCCCGCCGTAGTAATAGGTCAATCGACCGCGTTGCTTGACATTAAATGCCATCGTAATCCTTTCACTTCGCGTTAAAGTGCTTCGACGAAAATTTCGGCCCAATGCCGCGCCCGCCGCCCGGTGAAATCGGCAATCTGGTGGCGGCACGAAGTGCCTACGGCCGAGATCTCTACGTCTTCTCCTGCCTCTTCTAGCACGGCAAAGAGCCGCTCCTGCCCCACGGCGCGCGATATTTCAAAGTGCTCCTTCTCGTAACCAAAGCTACCGGCCATGCCACAGCAGCCCGACGGGATTTCCTCAGCGCTAAAGTGGGGCGGCATGTTGAGTACGGCCAATGTCGCGGCTGTCCCCGTCAGGGCCTTTTGATGGCAGTGGCCGTGCACCAAAATATGGCGGCCGGTCTGGGCAAACTCCAAATCGAGCGGCGACTCGCGGACGAGAAAGTCCTCGAGCAAGACGACCTGCTCGGCCACGCGCCGACTTTGCGGGTCGTCAACTAAGTCTAGGTAATCGTCGCTGAGCGCCGACGCGCAGCTCGGCTCTAGCCCGATAATCGGCACCCCTTCTTCGGCCCAAGGCGCGAGTACCTCCACATTGCGCTGCGCCAATGCGCGAGCGCGGTCGAGAAAGCCCTTGGATATGAACGGCCGGCCGCAACAGACTTTGTTGGCGACCAAAACGACCTCGTACCCGGCGCGCTCCAAGATAATCGTCGCCGCCATGCCAATGGCCGGTTCGTTGTACTCGACGAAGGTGTCGTTGAACAGCACGACGCGGCCCTTGTCGCCGCGAGCCGGCCGGCGGCCGGCGAACCAGCGCGAAAACGGCTGGCGCGAAAACGCCGGCAGTCGCCGCCGCCGGTCAATGCCCAAAAACGCATCTAACAGCCAACGATTGAACCCGCTGCGACCGATCCAATTCGACAGCGGTGCCAACGCCGATCCCAAGCGACTAATGCGGGCAATGTCGGCAAAGAGCCGCGAGCGCAACGGATAGCCGTGCTGGCGATGATAGTGAGCAAGAAATTCGTACTTGAGCTTGGCCATATCCACGCTCGACGGACACTCGGCTTTGCAGGCTTTGCACTCCAAGCAAAGGTCCATCACGCGGTGGATTTCATGGCTGTGCAGGCCGTCGGGCAACGTACCAGCCAGTGCGGCGCGCAAGGCATTAGCCCGGCCGCGAGTGGTGTGCTCCTCGTCCAAAGTCGCCATGTACGAAGGGCACATCGTACCCACCAGCTTTTTGCGACAGTGGCCCACCCCGGAACACATTTCAACGGCTTCTTGAAAGCCGCCGGCCTCACTAAAGCTGAAAAATGTCTCCACCTGGGGCGTCTGATAATCCTCGTGATAGCGCAGATTCTCGTCCATCCGAGGAGGGCGGGTGATCTTGCCGGGATTCATAATCCCCTGTGGATCAAAAGCGTCCTTAACCTCGACAAAAGCCGCGACCAACTCCGGGCTAAACATCTTGGCAATCCACTCGCTGCGCGCCAAGCCATCGCCGTGCTCCCCCGACATGGCTCCACCGTATTCGAGCACCATGTCGCTCATCCGCTCCTCCATCTGGCGCAGGAGCTTTATACCTTCGGGATCCTTGAGGCTGAAAATGGGCCGGATGTGCAACAGACCGACGCTCGCGTGCCCGTAGTATTCGGCCTCAATCCCCAATTCCTCCATCAGCGCGACCACCCGACGAATGTAGTCGGGCAACTTGGCGACCGGGACGCTGGTATCCTCCACCCCAGGCTGAGGCTTGGGATCGCCCTTCATGCCCATCAAAAGCCCCAACCCGGCCTTGCGCAAATCCCAGATGGCCTTCTGATCCCCGGCGACCACGGCCCGCGTAAACGCGTAGCCCATCCCGCGTTCCCGCAATCGCTCTTCCAATTCGTCCATCTTGTGGCCTAGCTCGTCTTTGGAGTCCGCGTAGTACTCGACTATGAGCAGAGCGGCCGGATCGCCTGTGAGGAAGCGGCGGCTCGGGGCGTGTTCGACCGAACCTTTAGTCTGGTCGAGCAAAATCTTGTCAATCAGTTCGCTGGCGACCGGTGCGGTCTCTAACGCGGTCAGATTGGCCTCCATGGCCTCGACCAAGTCGTGGAAGTGGACGGCCACCAAGCCCTTGTGCTCGGGTAGCTCCACCAAGTTCAGCCGCGCTTCGACCACCGCGCAGAGCGTGCCCTCCGAGCCGACGACCAGCTTGCTCAAGTCAAAGGGAGCGCCGTCGATGAACTCGTCGAGATTGTAGCCCGAGACGCGGCGCATCACTTGGGGAAAGCCCGTGCGAATCTGCGCTTCGCGCTCGCGGACGATGCGACGAATTTCGCGATAAATGCGCCCTTCGAGGCTGTCCAAGCCCGCGCGGCGTTGGCACTCTTCGTCGTCTAGCGGCCCGAATACTGCTTGCGAGCCGTCGGCCAGCACCAACTTTAGCTCCAGAATGTGGTCGATGGTCTTGCCGTATATCATGGAGTGCGCACCGCAGGAATTGTTGCCGATCATGCCGCCGATATTGGCCCTACTACTCGTGGAAACATCGGGAGCGAAGATCAGGCCGTAGGGCTGCAAGTAGGCATTGAGTTCATCGAGCACCAAGCCCGGCTGGACCCGGACCCAGCGCTCGTCTGGGTTGAACTCCAAGATCTGGTTCATGTATTTGGAAAAATCGAGATGGACCGCCGCCCCCACCGACTGGCCCGCCAAACTCGTCCCACCGCCCCGTGGCAAGACCGCTGCCCCCTGCTCAGCGGCAATTTTTACTGCGGCGATTACGTCGGCCTCGTCTTTGGGCACGACCAGCCCCAAAGGCTCCATCTCGTAGATGCTGGCGTCGGTGCGGTAGAGCATCCGCGAAACCGCGTCAAAGCGCACTTCGCCTTGAATGGCCTGTTGCAAGGCCATTTCCAATGTATTTCTATCCATATTTAGGCATTGATCGGCAGCGCGCACCTTCTTCGCCCTGCCGGGGGCCTAGCGCGCACTTTGGTCAACTTGGTAGGGACACTTCAATAGTAAGAACGCACACTACGGACCGTCAAATTTCCGCACTTGTCGCTTTCTTTATATTCTGCAAACGAGTGGTTTATTTTTTTTCAAAAAATATCCAACATGTTGTTGACAATCATTCTCAACCCCAATAGATTGGTTAATCACCACGTGGTTAGCGCGCAAAAGAGGGGGCTTCCGGGACAAGGGGAGATCGCGGAAGTCCCCACTTTTTATCTCACAAAATCTCATGTCGCAATCACAGCCAATTACTGTCCGCATCTACAATAAGACCTATCATCTCGTCAACAGCGACGATCAAGATCCTGAGTACGTTCGGCTCGCTGCGGCCTACCTCGACGAGAAGATGCAGCAGACCGCCGCGACGATCAAACATCGGGCTGAGTTCGACATCGCCATCCTAGCCGCGCTCAATATCGCCGAGGAAGTGCTCCGCGCTCGTCAACACAAAGACGCGCTGCTCAACCGCACTGATGCCCGCCTCGACTCCTTCAACCGCTTGCTGTCCGACGCGCCCTCCACCACAGACGACCCTTCCACTGACGCCAAGCGGTTCTAATTCTCTTTCATATATAATACTCGATTTCCCCATCCTGCGACTCTTGGGAACGAGGCACATTGAGCGGACACCGCGCCTTGTAGTCGGGATGGAGCCGTGCCCACAGGTAATCAAGCGCGTGCTGGTTCCAGCGAAAAAAGTGATCGCGGCCGATCTGCTCCATCAGCCCCGACCGCTCCAGCGCGTCGGTAAGCTGCCGTTTGGCCCGCGTAAAGTACAGATCTAGCCCAACTTCGCGCAGGCGTTCAACCACATTGCGCAGCGCCTGTTCGCCAGAAGCATCGATCCGGTTGATCCCGTCCGCGTCGAGAATTAAGTACCTTAGTTCAGGTGCTGAGGCGATCGTTTCGAGCACCTTGTCCTCAAAATAACGGCCCGAGCCAAAGTACAATTGGCCGTCAAAGCGCATAATCGCGAGTTGCTGATCTGGTCTTAGACCCACGTCGCTTTCGCGCATCGTGCCGTCGAGGTGCCGAGCGAGAAAAACCACGCGGGGCCGCATGGTGCGGTAGAAGTTGAGCACCAACGAGGCTCCCACGCCGAGGGCAACCCCCAAGTGCAGGTCCGGTGCCAAGGCCAGCGTGCCGACAAACGTCGCAATCCCGATCAACCCGTCGTGGGCCTTGATGCGCCAAGCTGTTACTAGGGGCTGGATGCGCACTAAGCCGCACACCGCAGCGATTATGACAACGGCGAGCGTAGCTTGCGGCAAATAGTACAACAGCGGCGTGAGCCAGAGCAGGGTCGCGGCGATGACCAGCGACGCCACGACCGAGGAAAAACCCGTCCGCGCCCCACTTTGGTAGTTGACCGCCGAGCGCGAAAACGAGCCTGAAGTCGCATAGCTTTGGAAAAGCCCGCCGACCACGTTGGCCATGCCTTGGCCGATGAGTTCCTGATTGATATCGAGATGCTGCCGCGTCCGCGCAGCGAGGGTCTTGGCAATGGCCATGGCCTCCATCAGGCCGAGCATGGTCAAGGTCAAGGCCCCCACGAATAGCTGGGATAAGATATCCACGTCTAAGTCCGGTACCAAAAGCTGCGGCAAACCGCGCGGAACCTCGCCGACCACTTCCCCGCTAAACCCGGTCAGCCAAGAAACGAGCGTAGTAACCACCAGCGTCGTCAACATACTCGGCAGTTCCCAGCGCACGCGGCGCAAAACCACCAGCAGTCCTCCAGCCAATACCGCCATCCCCAGCGTCGGCCAATGGACCGCTAACAGCGCCACGTCGATGACGCGGAGGGCCGCCAGCAAATGTCCTCCCTGCTGAGGCTCCACACCGAATACCTTGTGTAATTGGGAAATGGCGATGATAAAGGCTGCGGCATTGGTAAAGCCGACGACCACCGGACCGGATAGCAGGTCGATCAGCAAGCCCAAGCGCAACGCGCCCAAGGCGATCCGTATCAGACCGACGAACAAGCCCAAAACTAGCGAATAGGCGATATACAGCTCGCCGCTTTCGGGAGCAAGCCCCTGCACGGTCGTCGCGCTGATGAGCGAAGCTATGGCCACCGGGCCGGTGGACAAGTGCCGAGAAGAGCCAAACAGCGCGGCCACAGCCGGCGGCAGAAAGGCCGCATACAACCCATAGACCGGCGGCAGCCCCGCCAACTCGGCATAGGCCATAGCTTGGGGCACGAGGATCGTCGCCACGGTCAGGCCCGCGAGCACATCGGCGCGCAAGACGGACGGACGGACGAGTTCGGGCAGCCAATGGATAAATGGAAAAAATCGCTTCATGCGTTCGCTAGGGATCGGTTGACACCTAGTCGGCGACCAGTGTACACTTAGCGGGTCCTCACCTCAACAGCGGGAGTGCCGCATGGAACCCCATGAGCAGCGAGCTTTTTTCGAGCAGCAGGGCTACTTAATCGTCACCGACCTGCTCAACAGCCGCGAAGTCGCCGAATGCCAGCGCGAAATCCAACACCTGCACCAACTAGCCGCCGACCTAGAGGCCAGCCAAGATCCGCTCAGCCGCCACTTTCAGCGCGAGCCTTTTTCTAAAGACCAAAATCGCAACAGCCTGCCGGTGCTGCGCAAAATCGAGAACACCCGCGCCCTGTCGCCGTGCTTTGCCCAACTCGCGGCCCATCCCCACCTCGTCGCCATCGTGCAATCGCTCCTCGGTGACGACCTGCTTCTCTTCCGCAGCACCCTCATGCTCAAACCCGCCTTCCACGGCTCAGCCCATGCCCTGCATCAAGACTCGGCTTATTGGCCAATGGAGCCGCCCGCTCTCGTAACTGTAAGTATAGCCCTCGACGACGCCACCCCAGACAACGGCTGCATCAAAATTATTCCCGGCAGTCACCATTGGGGCTTGCAGGAATGGGGGCACATCGCCCAACAGCAAGGGGCACCGCTGACTAACCGCGAAGACATCGATAGCTCGCGCCAGATCGATGTGCCGCTCGCGGCCGGGTCCGCCGTGCTGTTCCACAGCTTGATGGTCCACGGTTCCGGCCCCAACCAGACCGATCGGTCGCGCAACACCGCACTCTACGCCTATTTCTCGCCGCACGTGCGCTACGTACCCGGTGCCAAGGACCCACAATCGAAGACCTTCCCCGTCATCGCCGGCCTCAATGGCACTACCGAACACGTGCTGGTCGCCTCCTGAGTAACCTAAAGAAAGAGATTATCCCCCTAAGTGCCAACGAGAGGAGGTAGCATCAATCGCGCGCAAACAAAAAAGGCCGACGCCCGCAGTGCGGACACCGGCCTTTTTGCGTTGTTCGGACCAATCTCAGAGGGGTCTGAGAATGAGCGACATTTCGCGGCCTTCCATCTTGGGAGCCTGATCGACGACGGCTACGTCCTTGAGCTTGTCGGCCAGATTTTGCAGTAGCTCGTATCCTCGATCCTGATAGGCCATCTGCCGCCCGCGAAAGCGGACGCTGACTTTGACCCGGTTCCCCTTTTCGATAAACGTGCGGATGTGGCTCGTCCGGTATTCGAGATCGTGTTCGGAAATAGTGGGTTGGGCGATGCGAATGCCCTTCATCTGCACGTTGTGCTGCTTCTTGCGCGCTTCCTTGGCCTTTTTCTCTTGGTCGTAGCGGAACTTGCCGTAGTCGATAATCCGGCAGACCGGCGGGCGCGCTTCAGCGGCCACTTCTACTAGGTCGAGATTGGCTTCCTCCGCCATGGCCAAGGCACGGGCCGTTTCGATGATCCCCACCTGCCCTCCATCAGACCCGATGAGCCGGATTTGGGGTACGCGAATATCATCGTTTACTCTCGTAAAACTCTTTTTCTTTGCTGCGATTGCATCAACCTCCGTAAAGGGTGGAAAGCGCGGGCGTCTCCCGCAGAGTTTTTAATATATTCCCAGCGCGAATTAAAACAAGCAAAGATTTGCCCCTGCCCTTTTTGGCAGCCATGAGCGAATGGGTTATTTTGCCTATTTTCCACTCAAAGGAAAGCCCATGACCCGCACGTACGACGTCTATGGAGTCGGCCACGCCCTAGTGGACATCCAATATCAAGTCCCCCCGGAATTCCTCGCCGAACACCAAATCGAAAAAGGGGTTATGACCCTCGTCGATGAGGTGCGGCAGCGCCACCTCACAGCCGCGGTCAATGGCGAGCCAGTCGCCTCGGCTTCGGGCGGCTCGGCGGCCAACACCCTCATTGGCGTCGCCCGCTATGGCGGTCGCACCTATTACGCCTGCCTGACCGGCCGCGACGCTTGGGGTGACTTTTACCAGCGCGACCTCGAAGCAGCCGGCGTGACCACGCATCCGGCCAACCGCGGCGTGGGCAAGACTGGCCAGTGCTTGGTTTTTGTTACTCCAGACGCCGACCGCACCCTCAACACTTTCTTGGGCATCAGCAGCGCCATCGGCCCGGCCCAACTCCACGAGGAGGTCATCGCCGACAGTCAGTACGTTTACATAGAAGGCTATCTCCTCGGCTCGGACGACGGCTTTGCCGCCGCGCGCCGAGCACAGCAAATGGCCCAACGCCACGGCACGGCTGTTGCCCTAACCCTGAGCGATCCCTTTGCAGTCCGGGCCTTTCGGGCGCGCTTTGACGCGCTCTTGCAAGACGGTGTCGATCTGCTGTTCTGCAATGAGGAAGAAGCCCTCGCCAGTACCGGGACCGACGACCGCGAGGCAGCCGGTGCGGTCCTCGCTTCCCAAGTCGGCACAGCCTATGTAACGTGCGGAGCCGACGGTGCCCTAGTGTATGCCGACGGCACCCATCACCAAGTGCCGGGCGTCCCGGTGCAAGCTATCGACACCAACGGTGCCGGCGATCTCTTCGCCGGCGGCGTGCTCTACGGGCTATCCTACGGGTACAGCCCCTTAGACGCGGCGCGCCTAGGCTGCTATGCGGCCGCGCAAGTGGTAACCCGCTTCGGGCCGCGCCTAGAACAATCGCTCGCCAATCGCATCGATCGCATCCTGTCCCATTTCTCAACCTAGCTTGGAGGTCCGCGTGAAGATCCTAGTCCACTACCCATTCACCAACGAACAGCACGATCACCTGCGCCAAATCGCGCGCGAAAACGGCGGCCACGAAGTCTTTGTGGCCAACGACGAACAAGAAGCCCTCGCTGTGGCCAGCGAGATCGACGTCATCGTCGGCCACTTTCCACCCGCAGTCTGTGCCGCCGCTCCCAACCTGCGCTGGGTCCAGTCCTTTAGCACCGGCATGGACAAGTTCCTCTTCCCCGAAATCATCGCCCGCGACGAAGTCGCCATTTCCAACGTGGCCGGGCTGTACGCCCCCCAAGGCGGCGAACACGCTTGGGCTTTGCTCCTCGCCTTGACCCGGGGCATTGATCAGTCGATTCGCCACAACGACCAGCGCAAGTGGGCTGGCGGCGCTACCGTCGAGTTGACCGGGCAGACGTTGGGCCTTGTGGGACTGGGGGGCTTTGGGCTTGAGATGGCCAAGCGGGCCGCTGGGTACGACATGCCGATCATCGCCATCGATCCGGTGCGCCGCGATATGCCGCCGGGCATTTCTGAACTCAAAGACAACACCCGCGAAAACCTGCACAGCCTCCTCCGGCGCGCCGACGTGGTGATGATAGCCTGTCCACGCACTGAGGAGACGTACCACCTCATCGGGCGCGAGGAACTGGCGCTGATGAAGGAGAGCGCCTACTTGATCAACGTGACGCGGGGCGGAATCATCGACGAGGACGCTCTCTCCAAGGCACTGCACGACGGGCAGATCGCCGGAGCCGGTATCGACGTCACTGAAATCGAACCGCTTCCCGAAGAATCCCCACTGTGGGACGCGCCCAACATCATCCTCACCCCGCATCGAGCCGGGGCCTCACAGCACCGACCGCGCAAGGTCTATGAGTTCTTCTGCGCCCAATTGGAGCACTACCTCAAGGGCGAGCCGGTGCTCAACATCATCGACAAGAAGAAAGGGTACTAGTGCATCAGTCCGTTTCTAATGCCGTTATTGTCAATATCAGACATGGAACTGACTGAATTAACGTTAATTCAGTCAGTTATCCAGTCTACAATTACACAATGAGCATCCGATGGAACTGGAAATAACCTCCCTGCACCAAGAGCAGTACGAACGCGACGGCTATGTGATCGTCCGCAGCGGCTTTACAGCCGACGAGTGCGACCGCTTTGTCGCCTACATGCTGGACCTCCACGCCGGCCGCTTCAGCGTTGAGGGCTATCCCCCGCGCCAGCCAGACGATTGGAGCCGCTTAATTAGCCGCAGCCTGCACCATCCGGCCGGCCTAGCTTGGATGCTCGATCCTAGGCTGCGCCAGCCGCTGCGCACCTTCCTCGGCGACGAGCCAGACGGGGTCCAGAGCATGTACTTTTACAAAGGATCTGAGCAACGCCGGCACCAAGACGCCTTTTTCCTGCCGGGTTGCATGTCGGCTTGGGTCGCTCTCCAGCAAGTCAACGCCCGCAACGGCAGCATTCACATTCAGGTAGGCTCTCACAAGGGAGAGCTAATAGAAAAGCGCCATTTCCGCCGCGATGAAGACGGCGAGTTAGGTCCTTGGTATGGCTGGGACCCGGACGAGGCTTTTGACGCCCTTTTCGCGCGCAATGAATTGCCGGAAATTGCCATTGAAGCGGACAAAGGCGACATCGTGTTCTTCAACGGTCGCTTAATCCATCGTGGCGGCCCCATTTTGGACGAGGGCGCTTTCCGCCATAGCTGGGCCGGTCACTACATTCCCCGTTCCTACAATCCGTGGCCCTACGAGATTCACCCTAGGCTGCGCGTCTCCTTCGACGGCGTGTGCCGCTTTACACCTACCCACTGAGAGGCGATACCAAAAACAAGGAGGTTGACCATGAAGCTATGGATGGATGTAATGCGCGATCTCGAAAGCGTGATGAACGATCACGAGCGCATACTCGACGCTTGGGCGGAGGGCGGCGTTGACGGCGTCGTGTTCGGTCCGCTCGTTTTCGGCACCGCAAAACTATCGAAAGATGCAGTGTCCGCTCCCACCGACGACATCGTGGCGGAAGCGTACGATCCAAATCCGGCGGTGTACGCGCGACTCGGCGTCGAGCCACCGCCGCCACCGGAACACAAGCTGCCCGAAAAAAGGGCTTTGTTAGAAAAGACGATGAACGCCGCCAAAGATCGCGGGATGCAGGTTTACTGTATGTACGCCGACGGCGGTGCCGGTCCAGGCGGGCAGGGCCACCACCTGCACGACGACAAGACACTGGCATCGCGGGTAGCGCGCATGGTCGATACGCTAGAACACTTCCCGATGGCCGACGGTGCCGTGATGGACGGACCAGAGTGGGGGTACGAAATCGCCCCCCATCACATGAATCACCGCTCCTACTTCTTTCACGACCTGCCGGAATCTGTAGCGCCGATGGCTACGGATCTAGGGTACGACTACGAGGCCATGGTGGCCGCCAAAGACAGGCTCCTGTCCCTGTTCCACAACCTCGACCCGGTGCGCATCCGCGGACACGCCCGCGGCGGCCTAGTCGGTGCCTACCGCATGCTCGGAGCCGATCCCGACCTGATGGCCTGGCTGTCGTTCCGGGCCGACTCGTTGACCCGCTATTTTCGCCGCATCCGCGAGGGCGTCGCCGCCGAGTTGGAGCGCCCGGTGCGCCTAGGATGCGGCCCGCGCTCGGCCGCCTTTGCTCCCTTGTGTGGGTACGATTTTGTCGATTTGGCCCAATTCATGGATTTCCTGCTGCCGAAGCACTACTTCTTTCACCGGGGCTTCGACGGCTTCCTCGGCACGGTTTACCGCTATTCGCAGACGCTCTTGGAGTGGAATCCGGGGATCAGTGTAGCCGACACCCTCGACGTCGTGCAAGCACTCTTCGGCATCGCCCTGCCGGGCGTGAGCGACGACATGCTCGATTTCGAAAGCGCCCTCAATCCTGAGTTTTTCGAGCAAGTGGTAACGCAAGAGACACAGCGGGCGCTGGCCGCGGTCGACGATCCGGAACGCATCGTGCCCTGGCTCGACACCGGTCGCTTCCCCCACGACGGCGATCCGATGTCGGCGCGCGACCTCAAGATGTTGCTCGACACCGCTGAGGCCGCCGGGCTCAGGCGCTTCAACTACCACCACCAAGGGAATCTCAGTTCGGGTGAATGGGTAGTCATCAGCGACAAATGCGGCACCCGCTGGGACCCGCGCAAAAGCGACTACGAACCCCCAGACAAGCTGGTATTGTAGGGCCGCTCACTCTTCTCGGGGTCCGATGACGCGACGGGCGCGGTCGCTCAATCGCCGTGGGGTCCATTTCGGCTCGCGGACGAGATGCACTTCAACCTCTCCGACGTCGCGCAGACGGGCGCGGAGTTGCTCCTCGATGCCGTCGGCGAACCAGTTGAACCAAGTCTCGCGTCCCGCGTACGGCATGACGATATCGACGCGAATATCGCTTCCTTCGATAACGACCTCCTGCACGATGCCGATATCGACGAAGCTAAGCTGGCGCTGCCCCCAAGGCGACCCTTGAACGTAGAGCTCGAATTCGTTGGTGGCTCGCAGGGCATCCATGACATTGTCGAGGTTGATCGGCCTAGGAACTGGGGAGACCTCCCCCTGAGTGATCGGGTTGAGCAGGCGTTGCTGGTGGCCGACGAGATCGGCAAGCCCATAGTGCTCTCCCCCCTCTTCGTACCGGTGCAGGACGTAGGCGTTCTTCTCGTACACGTGCTCGCCAGCGCGCATCGCCGCGAGCTGCACCGGATAGCGGACCCAAGTGCCGGTGTGCGAGAATCCGGCGTGGGCCGGTTGCGGCCAGCTCGGATTGGTGTTTTCGAATTCAAGGTGAATGCTGCCGAATCCTTCGCCGGTTTCGCGATTGAAATGAGTCACCCAGCGGGGATCCTCACGCTGCCAGCCCCGGGCCCCCAAACCAATCTCTCCCTCCGGTCCCATCCAAGCTCGTTCGGGTAGCTGCTCGCCGATGACAAACTCGTCGTTGCGGCAATCGCGGAAACGCACGTCTTCGAGAACCTCGAGCTTTGACTCCATGATCACGTAGGGCTGACCGGCCCAAAAGCTGTAGGTCACGGTAGCCATGACCTTGTGAGGCTGGCCAACTTGGGGACCGATTGACAGGATGGGATGGCCCCAGCGGCGGATGCGCACGCAGACCGGTCCCTTGATCACATCGTAGTCGA
>VXZF01000561.1 GCA_009845645.1 Gemmatimonadota bacterium
ATTTTATTCTAGTCTATCCCCAAGGGACCCTGCTGGACGGAGATCCACACTGGAATGCTGGTTTAGAATCAGATGAAAATAAAAGTGATGCAGACGACTTTGGCTTCGTAGAAGCATTAATTAGCGAAATTTCTTCCAATTATAACATTGATTTGGCAAGAGTATATTCCTGCGGTTACTCAAACGGCGCTTTCTTTACGTATGCACTTGCTTGCTACCATAGTGATAAAATAGCGGCCATAGGTTCTGTTGCTGGAACAATGATGGAGGAAACACATAACAACTGTAGCCCATCACACCCTACGGCTATGATTAATATTCACGGTACATCAGACAAGTACGTCCCTTATGATGGGAGTTCTGAGGGATTATCATCAATTGATGAGGTGCTCGCTTATTGGACAAGTTTTAATAATACCAGTACCGATCCGATAGTAAATAGCATGAATGATAGTGGAACGACAATAGAACATTATTCCTATGCAGATGGAGACAACAATACCTCTGTAGAACATTATAAGATTATCGACGGAGGGCATGTCTGGTTTGATATGAGCTACGACGGCTCCAATACCAGTAGTTTAATCTGGAGTTTTGTGTCGAGATATGATATTGGAGGATTGCGATGAGTAACGGATGGAAGGATATGCGCGGTTATTATCCTGGAGATTGGGTCAGGCCCAGGCAGAACTCGGAACATTGGCGTCCATTGGTCGATTGGACGGAGGTTTTTCCGGGCCATCGTTCCGTCGATCGAACGGGCGCGTTCGAACTCTACGATGCTCCCATCGGCATCCGCTTGGCGATCGAGGAGGCGGACAAATCGGCTCCGCTTGAGTTCGATGGCGAAGCGGATGGTGACGTCGATGGTGTAGGCAATTCCGTGCGGGTGTGGCAGGCGGATGACCGATACCACCTGCTCTACTATCAGGGGAGACGCGTCGCTTACGCGGTAAGTGAAGACGCTTACCGCTGGACCCGTCCCGTCTTGGGCATCATCGAGAAGAATGGCTCGAAGGAAAACAACCTAGTTACCGATGTGGGGGGCGACCTGCTCAAAGCGGTATTCGAGGATCCAACCGCGCCACCTGAGGAGCGGTTTAAGGGCATGGGTTGTGAAGGGGCTATGATCAATTCGGAGACTGGAGGGGTCGCCAACGAGGGTGAAGAGGTCGACGAGGAATACATACAAAAGTGGTGGGCCGATCAGGAGTACTTGGGTCCAGCCTACAAAGGGCCCAGACTGATTCTCAAGGGCCGGGTAATGGGGTGGGTCTCTCCCGACCGCATTCACTGGAAGCGGACCGACAAGATTCTCGCCGATTTTCCCATGGACGGAGGCCTCTCCGTTAGGTACGACGAGAAATCCGGTTACTACTACGCCTACTGTCGCATCCAGGGCGTTCCCCAGGAACAGTTCGACCTGATCGGCAGCGGCGTTCCAGAGGATGGCATCTTCCACCGGGCGATCGGGCTGACCCGGACCAAGGATTTCAACCACTGGCCCGCTCCCAAGCTCCTCCTCTTTCCAGATGGTCAGGACGAGCCCGACCTCTCGTTCTACGGCGGCGACTACTTTCCCTATCCGGGTAGAGACGATCTGCACTGCATGTTGGTACAGGCCTACCATCACGCCACCGACCACGTGGACAGCCAGCTCGCCATCAGTCGCGACGGTTTGATTTGGCAGCGGCCGGAGCGCAAGCCGATTATTCCGGTGGGCGGTCCGGGTGCGCCTGACTCGGCCATGGTCTACTCCTGGGGCAGCGGCATCGCGGAGTTGCCGGACGGCAATTGGGGTTCTCTCTACGGAGGGCACACGTCGCTGCACAACGCACCGCAGAGAGAAGAGGCGGTGTTGCAGTGGGCCCGATGGCGGCCCCACAGATTCTGCGGCATCGAAACAGACGTGGAGGGTCGGTTTACCGTGCCGACCGTAGTGAGGACCGCCAGTCAGTTGAGGCTCAACTACCGCTGTCGTCCGGGTGGCTGGATCAAGGTCGAGATTCTGCGCAACATTCCCTCGCGGATTCACCCCGACGTCGATCCGGTCGCCGGCCTAACCTTTGCAGAAAGCGATCTGCTGCAAGGAGATTCGCTCGACCAGACGGTCACTTGGAACGGCAGCAGCGACTTGTCCGAGGTGGGTGAGATGTTGGCGATTCGGATCCGGATGTTTCAGGCAAAGATCTTCGCGTACCGCGTTTAAGAGGTTGATCGCATGACAGGTAATCAGACGGGCTCGGTCCCTAAGTTGGTTAAAGTCAGGGCGACGCAAGTATCGCCACCCCCCGGATGGGCGCTTCTGGAACGCCGGTTGATGAAGCTGATGGAGGATGCGGTCGAGCCAATGGTCGACAAGTACGCGGAAAAGGGCGGGGCATTCTACTACGCCGACGATGTTGACGACCTATACGAAAGGGTGTATAACTGGGGCCTGTTCTACGCGATGGGGGCCGATCGCAAGGTGCTCGACCTCGGGTTGCAGCAATGGCACGCAACCACCCGGTTCTTCGCCGACGACATCGTCAGCCGCGTCCACCCCCGCTTCCAGCCCCAGATCCACAACGAGTACTACAATCAAGCCGCCGCCGGTGCCAACGAGTGGTACCACCAGGGCGAGGGCAACATGGCCTTCTACCATTTCGGCCTAGCCGATCCCACCATTTCGGAAAACGTGCGCCGCGCTAGGCGGTTCGCGGCCATGTTCATGGACGAGGATCCCGAGGCCCCCAACTACGATCCCCGGCACAGGATCTTCCGCAGCCCCATTCAGACCAGCGTCGGCCCCATGCACCACGCCACGGTTGACAACGTGATCATGTGGCTGCAGGGAGGAGAAACGGGTTACGAGCAGGGATACCGCCCCTACAGGGTGCGGGCCACCCTCGATCCGGTGGTGACAGACCTTGAGGGGAACTGGTTCGAGGATCCCGCGCGCCGGGACGAGATTCTAAAGCTGTTCGACCACATCGTCCTCAATGGCGACGTCCCCCACAGCCTCGGCGCCACCGCCCTCATCACCAACGCCTTCCTCTACACCGGCGAGGACAAGTACAAGCAATGGGTGCTCGACTACACCGAGGGCTGGATGGAGCGCATCGAGCGCAACGGCGGCATCCTGCCCGACAACGTCGGGCCGACCGGCGAGATCGGCGAAAACCGCAACGGCCTCTGGTGGGGCGGACTCTACGGCTGGAATACCTTCGTCGGCCACTACATCATGTTCAGTTCCCTCACCATCGCCGCCGAGTGCGCCCTCCTGCTCACCGGCGACTTCGGCTATCTCGAACTGCTGCGCTCGCAGATCCGGCTGCTCATGGACAACGCCATCACCCGCGAGGACGGCCAACTTCTGTTGCCGGCCCGCTACGGTCCGAACGGCTGGGAGTACGCGAGGGACGACTACGACTACGAAAAAGGCCGGTTCGTGCCCTACCGCATGCAGGAGCTGGCCCACCTCTATCACGCCTCAATGGCCCAAGAGGACTACGACCTCATCGTCCGCATTCGGGACACCGACAAAATGCGCGACTGGGACCACGCGCCCGTCCTCGGAGAGAAGAGCTACGCCGACACCGAACTGGCCCGCTTCCAGTACTACGACGGCAAGAACCCGGACTGGCCCGAGAAAATCCTGCAGGCAGAGTATCAGAATGCCTTGAACGACTTCGAGTCGATACTGAACGAAAACCGCGATGCCAAGACCTTAATCGCCAACAACCCCTCTCCTCCCACTACGGTCTATACCAAGGGGTTGACGCAGGTGACGATGGGGGCGCCGCAATCGGTGTACACGGGAGGACTGTTGCGCGCCACCGTCCGCTACTTCGATACAGACCGCACGCGGCCGGGCCTGCCACCCGACGTGGCTGCTCTCGTCGACAAACTAGGAACTGACAGCGCAGGTCTTCAGCTCATCAACCTGAACGCCGGCGAGACACGCAACCTGATCGTGCAGGCCGGGGCTTTTGCCGAGCACGAATTTGTCGAACTAACGCATGAAGGGCAGACCGTCCAAGTGGGGTCGAAGTACTTCGCAGTGCGACTCCCCCCCGGCACCTCCATCCGGCTGGATGTAGGCATGCGCCGCTTTGCTCACCGGCCGACCTATGCCTTCCCCTGGCACGGGGACACTATCCCGGTGCCGTACCAGTAGCGAAAAGGAAGGCGATGAGCAATATGAAAACTAAAAAATCGCAAGAATCCCAAAGATTACTAGACTCCGTAAAGGAAATGTACAATGATCCTGGAGAAGTTGAAATCCGAATAGAAAATCTGAAAATCGGTATTAGAGAGGCAGAACAAGCGTTTGTTGAAAAATTTCCTGCAGACAGCCATCTGTTAGACATTGGATGTGCGACAGGACGATTGTGCTTTGCACTTGCGCGGCAAGGATATAACGTCACTGGTATTGATGTCGCTAAAAAACAGATTGAACAAGCACAGCAATTTGCTGAAAAGGAACGCGTCAACGTGACATTCCTACAATATGAAATGCCGACTCTGCCTTTTCCCGATGCCTCATTTGCCGCTGCATTTATGGGGAACGTTTACTGTTATGTCCCGCACCGCGCATCGCGCATTGCTTTTTTGGCAGAGATCGCGCGTGTGCTATATCCAAATGGCGAAGTTTTAATGTCTCAGACAGTCCTGGATTCTGTGCTGGAAAGTTACGAGGAGATTTACGATGACAACCATCATCAATTTGCTCCCGACTATGAGACCTTAGAAGAAGGGGACGGATTCGCGTTGGGAGCTCCACACTATTTGCACTTTTTCTTCGCTGAAGATCTCCTAGCAGAACTGGAAGCATCTCCGTTTCAGATTGTCCATTCAGTTCTGAAGGAAGGGAAAATTACATGTATTTTAAGGAAGCAAAACACATGATGAAGATCATCGCCGCATCAGGGCATCCAGATGTTCCACTTGCCATACTTTTCCCAGATGCGACAGGCATCACAGGTACACATCAACCGGAATGCAAAACGCGGTTTGTTACTTGTATTGAGAGATCCAGAGTGTACCAACAGATAATGAAAAAACAGTACATCTCCTCGGGACGGCCTCAACTCAATCGGTTCTCCCAGACCGAACCTTTGTTGCGGCTTCTTAAAATCTGACAGCATTTGATACCGGTCAGAGTTCTGCACTGCCGCCTTGCTGAGCTTCCGATGCGATCCTGGCCAGACCGCAGTACCACCACCCTGCGCAACACCAGAATCGAGATAGGTAAGAGAAGAGACGCGGAATGACCCGGGAAAGACATTGAAAGGTCGATGTCCACCATCGACGTGCCCATTGCTATAATCCCAGTCTTTCGAAACCGGAAATACACTGCGTGCCCAGACTCCCTCGGGTTGTGGTTTTTGACAGTGAAATGCACCTGCATTTTCCCGAGCCAGTTGGCTCTGCACTTCGTAAAATGCGGGAGTACAACAAGCCAACAACGCGGGATCTTGAACCCCAAAATGTTCAATCACCCCCTGGCTGACGATTGTGTTTACCCCATCTGTTTCGTCTGGCAAAGGAGACCACGAAGCCGGATTATCCCGATCCACCCCGAGCACAGACCACATCGCAGCTTCCGCATTGGCAATTGTCTCTTCTGGAATCAATCCCGACACTAGCACATACCCATCTCGGTCATACTGCGTCAGTTGCTCTTGTGAAAGCATAGACTCCTCCTGGATAGATCGAATTATGTATAGGAAAAATAAGGCATCAATATCGGTACTATGCAGTCCTCAGCCTCCAGCCCCGTTTCTCAATGCTTACACGCCACATGTCGATCTTCGTATATACCCTTTAGAAATTTTTCTGGATTGAGTTCTTCGGGCAAATAATGCCATGCCGTACTGTAGCGCGTGCGATTGCTGTGGTTGTCATAAGCACCGTGCAGGAGATTGGCGGAAAACAGCACAACCGTACCAGCGGGAATGACCACATCCACAGCCCGCGCTTCATCGACCGTCGTCCAACTGCCATGCCGGCTTGGATTTCTGCGGTGCTCGACAATCTCGCCCATCCGGTGGCTGCCTGGCACCACCCGCAAACACCCATTCTCCACGTCTGAATCTTCCAGATAAATTCCGCAACTGATAATGCGATCCGTATCGGTGCCAAAATAAAAGTTGTCCTGATTCCAGCCCGTTGAAGTGCCGCCATTGGGCAACTTGGGAAAAAACTTAGTGCCAAACACATCGACATTTTCACCAATCAATACGGCCACGCGGTCTAAAATCGCCGGTTCGCGCGCCAGTTCCAACACGCGGGTATCGACCACGCAAACCCCCTGAATTTTGTGCAACAAACCCGCCCGGGGTTCGCCGCGCTCGTCCAACTCAAGCGACCAGTGTGGCACCTGCTCGGTCAATTTGCACCCCTCTGCGACCAGTTCATCAAATACCTGCTTGTAATAGGCCAATCGCTCGCCTTGTATCAGGGCTGCAAAAACGAGATAGCCATCTTCGCTAAACTGCCGCATCTGTTCGTCTGTCAGCATAAAAACCTCCTGCAGAATCAGTCGTCGCCTTTTTCTTTAACAGAGCCTGCGATGTATGGGAAAAATAAAGACACCGGCTCGGTGCCACCACCTCTTACCGGTGACCCGCTTGGCTACTGGCGGTTGGGGAGCGGCTCGCCTCGGGACGCCGCTCCGAATTCTACCTAGCCAGCAAGGGTGGTGACACGCCTTTCCCCCCTTTCAACACCAGGAAATTCCTGGCCTCATCCACAGCGGGCTTCCCGGCGGGGTCCACCTTCATGGGCCCTCCGTTCCCGCCGTTGGCATCCTTGTCCCAGATTCTGTCATCATACCCATCGGGAGCATACTGACAGATGTAGGCTTTGCGCACGCTATCGGTGTTGTTGGCCCCTGTAAAGTGCGGCGTCAGGCTCCAGAAGATCGCCGCCGAGCCCGCCTTGACCGGCACACAGACGGCATCGTCGGATCTAAGGCCGCTGATCGTCCAGCCACCGTTGCTCTCATCGAACTCGTGAAGCAGCGGCCCTCGCCGGAAGAGCCCCGGCACGAACCACGGGCAGCCGTTTTCCTCGGTTGCATCGTTGAGTGCTACCCAGCACGACAGGTATTGCAGGGGGTCAATGAACGCAAGGCCAATGTCCTGATGGCAGGGGAAAACCCGCCCAGGGCAGGGCTTCGTGTATACCGCCTGCTCCCGGTACAGCCGCACATCGTCGCAGTTGAGCAGGTCGTGGCAAACCTTCTGGAAGAACAGGCCGGCGCAGAATGAGCGGGCAAGCGCCGACCCCCGGGCCAGGCCGCTCGTAATGGTGATCCGATCAGCATTCGCAATCGTGCGCGACGGCTGCTGCCGCCCCCTGGCTTCGAGGCGCCGCACACTCTCGTGCTCGAGCCGATCGAATTCATCCCGCAGCTGCCCGATCTCCGCAGCGCTGAAGGCATCCTCGACCACAGTGAACCCCTGGAGATCCATATCGTCCGCCTGATCCCTGGTGAGGATCCGGAGAGGAGCATCCTTGCGTGTCGGCAGGAGCGACGGGTGCTTGCTCGAGCTGCTGAACTCCATGGCCGGATGCCGCGGCAGTCGCGCGTTGTGCTGAGCAGCCGGCGTCGGCTCGTCGCCCGTGGACCAGCGTGCGGTTCCGTCGAAGCCGAGGCGCTCCCACAACACGTGCGGCCACTCCCTGAAGCCGCTTGAGATGTAGTGGCATGCGTAGACCTGGCGAAAGACGGTCGGGTCGCGCCCCATCAACCCCCGATGCCACAAATGGCCGTCGAAGATCACGGCTGTTCCCCTCTTTGCCACGATGTGCACCTCCTCCGCCCCTGCCGCTTCGTTCTCCTCGAAGATCTCCTTCCTCAGCCTGGCACCTAGCTCCGGGTCGCCTGAGTGCGTGCGATAGCCCGCCCACTTTCCCTGCCGGAGGTCATCGTGGTGAAGCTTGCGGCGAAGGTGGCCGCCTGTCTGTAGCGCGAGCGTGCCGATCTCCTCGTCCACGTCCACGAGCGGAATCCACACACCGATGCAGCCCGGAAGCGGGGTTCCGTCACAATGCCAGCTCTGCGACCACTGGCTGCCCTTCCACCAGTAGTGGCTCTTGATGCCCTCGGGCTCTTCCCCGCCCAAGGCATCCTTGAGCGGTCCGCGCAGCTTCGGATGCAGCATGAAAGCGCGGCAGACGGGGTCGTGGATGTGGCACTGATCCGTGTCGATAAGATGGTCGGCGCTTTCCGCCGGCGGGACGATTCCCTCGACGGGGATTTCGCCCGCGTGCACGGCGTCCATATGCCGGATGAGCCCGTCGCACTCGTCGGCGGTGAAGAGCGAAGGCACGGCGACCCACCCGTCGCGAGCGTACTTCCGCCTCTGCTCGGTGGTGAGGCCCGCTACCTCCACGTGGCTGGGTTGGGTGTGTTCGGAGCCGGACATTTCAGTGGGAATCGCTACTTCGGTCGCGCGAAGGCGACGAGCGCGGCGTCCGATCCGGTGCCCGTCGCAATGACGACGAACTGGCGTCCCGACCGCGCGCGGTAGGTCATTGGGTTCGCCTTCGTTGGAAACGGCGTCGCGCCGCGCCAGACCTCGGTGCCCGTCTCCGCGTCGAGAGCCACCACGCGCGTGTACATGGTGGAGAGGTAGAGGATGTTGCCGATCATGATGGGCGTTGCCTGAAATGGGCCCGGCCGGGTGCCGTACTCCTCGAGGGGCATCTCGTTCGGCTCCCATTGCCAGACGATCTCCAGTTCGTCCACGTTGGCGGCCGTAATATCCCCAACCGCCGAGTACTTAGTGTGCGCCTGCTCGGCACCGACGTACGGCCATTCAATCATGGCACCCGGTTCTTGGGCGCCCGCGAGGGCGGTAGATAAGAGGGCGGCTGTCGCAACTAATCGCTTCATGAAGAGGACAACTGAATCATAGTTTCGCGGCGTATTCTAGATATCATGGATTGACCTATGTATAGAAAAAATAAAGGCATCGATATGGTTCTATGCAATTCGCTGAAAACGCTACAATTCACCGAGAACGTTCGCAAGAGTCCGGCAGAGTCCCTGATGACTCGCCTGTCGTCGCATCGAATTGTTCGGGAATTACACGCCGGTGTAAATATGATGCGGCTATTCCCTCGGTCAACCAAGAATGTTGATTTTGAGTTTGGTGATCAGCTAGAGATGAAAGTGCACGCTCAATTTGAACTCGAAAAACTAGCCTGTTGAGCTTTTGCCCCAAATCAATCGATTGGAGTACTCTCTAGCGTCTTCAGCCAGCGATAGCCGTAGGCCGGAACTTCGGGTGACCCGGTCATGCCGTCGGGAAACATGCTGAACCGCTCGACGCGCAGGCGGTAGCCGTAGTCGTGCCAAGGCTGGAAGCCTACGATCTCGCCGCGGAAGGGGGTGCCGTTGACGACCTTGCAGTACCCGGGATAGCCGTCGTCGCACTCGACCCTGTGGGCATCCACGGTAATCTCCTCTTCCATGCCCGTTGCCTCGGTTCTCGAGACGACTTCACTCAATACGTACCGGCCATCGTCATACCTGTTGGCCCCAAGGATGTAGTGGTAGCCGGCTTCGTATTCGAAGTTAGTGATCATGTCGTCGTACGGCGCACCGTCCACCACTAGGCAGAAGTCGTCACTCTGGGCGCATAGCACCCGCGTCGGGCCCACCGACAAGGTTGCGGGGGTGGATGGTGCCGGGGTCTTCTCCAGTTGCTCCAGTAGGCGGTAGGCGTACCGGCCGGCATCCTGCGGCGGTTCCTCTCCATCCCAGGGATCGTACTTGCCGATCCGCAGGCGATAGTCGTAGCCGGCCTCGTATTCGAATCCTTCGATTCCGTCGTAGAAGAACCCGCCGTCGATCACCATGCACGACTGTAGGCCCACGCCGTAGCACTTGGCTAGGGTGGGGCCGACGGTCACCTCCCGTATCTCGAGGTATCCGGCGTCCGGTCCTGTGGAACGGTCACAGCCAGCAAAGACCAAGGTCAGCAGGAAGAAGAGAGCGGGGCTTCTGGTGCGCATTGGCGTCCTCCTTCGGTACGGCTACCGCCGCCACCCTGCGTCCCGCATTGGATCGCAACAGGCTCTGACGGCTCTACTCCAGAATATACCGAAAGCTATAGCCCCTGCATCGCTGATTCGGGATCGAGAATTACATCAGCAGCAATCAACCGATCCTGTAGCTCGGCTATCGGCACGCTGCGACTATCCACACCTGTTGCCCTTGCTATCGCCGCGGCCGTGCCAGCAGCCTGCCCCATGCCCATTGAGTTGGCTGTGACTCGACTTGATGCTAGGGCCTCTGAAGTTGCCGAGTGACAACGACCCGCAACCCAGAGATTCTCTAGGCTCTGCGGCAGCAACGTTCTGTACGAAATATCGTATGGCGGTACGATCGGCTGATCGTGATACCCGGCTGCGTCCTTGGGATGCCGGTCTATCCTCCACGCCCCAAGCACTACCACGTCATCCTGTCGTCTCGCAGTTCTTATATCGTCGCCGGGCAGCATGTAATCGCCGACGATTCTTCTGGATTCTCGCGCTCCAGCAGTCGGGCCACTGGTGAAAAAGTAGGCGTCTTTGAACTCGGGTAGTGCTTCTTTCCAGAGCTCGAACATGGTCCACGCATCGCGTCGGCCCTGGATTTCTGCGTTCGTCCAGTCTTGCGGATTCGTTGCGTTGCCGGGAGTGCGAATCACATTGAAATAGATGTCTCGACCTGAGAAAGTTGCCGGCCACGGAACCCCATAAAGGCCGATCTTTCCTGCGGCACGTGCCTTCTCCAGAACGGCCGCACACTTGCGACGCAGCTCAAATGTAAGTTCGACAAAGCCAATTCGGAAGTGCAAGCTCATCGGCTGAAGCGACTCGGCGACCTCGTATGGACATCCTGCCCAGGCGGCGACGTCGGCATCACCCGTGGCATCGATAACGTACTTGGGCCGTATAGCGACGAGGCCATCTTTGTTACTGACTACGACAGTGTCCACTCGGTCGCCCTTCACGATCACGTCAGACACCTGTGTGTGGAAAAGCAGATTCACGCCAGACTCGACTAAAATTTCATCTGAAGCCTTCTTGAACAGCTCCGGATCAGTGCGCGGAATTACGCGATCAGGATGCTTTTCGACCTCGGTAAAATCACCGTTCACGTTGTATGAGAGATGTGGAGCCTGCCCGGGCTCAACCACACCCATTCGTTCGAGCATCTCAAAGACAAGTCCACCCACAACAGGCTTACCCGTCTCTTCGTAGACGAATCCATCGAACGCCGAGCCGATGATGTTCGTAAAGAACCCACCGGCAAAGCCCATGCGGTCAACTGCCATCACAGAAGCACCGTTCCGCGCCGCGCCAACAGCCGCACCAATACCCGCCAGCCCCGTTCCGCAAACGAGAACATCGGGTTCGGCGACTACGGGAAGTGATTTTGTGTACTGGATTATCGACATGGTTTGCTTCTTTCTTACATTCAGTGATGTTACGCAGCCTTTAGCTTTTGCAATTCCTCAAAGGCGTGTCGAATGGCCTTGAGATAGAGTTTTGACCGGAGGGCAAATGGATTCATCCGCTGCTTGATGTGCAGCCACTCTAAGGAGAAGGCCGCATAGAGGGCCATAAAGACGTGGTTGCTTTGGGTACGGACCCGTTTGGTCCGCGACTTGGCCAACGCGGCATGGGACTTGAGCGTTTTATGAAAGACTTCGACTTTCCACCGTTTTTGATAGATCGTCTCAAGGGCGTCTTCATGCGGGTCGAGATCACTACAGGCTAGATACAAAATGCCGGTGCTGTCGTCTTTGTTTGTAAAGATGCACCGATGCAGAAGGACCGGAAAGGGGAGTCCTTTGATCCAGGCGGTTACCGGCGTGGGGGCTGACCAGTCCAGCGTATCGATGCGCACGAAGCGGCCGTGGGCTTTGTCTTGGGGACTCAAGGCGACCGTCCGGTTGGATTTGAGGGCGACGATAAAGTGCTTTTTCAGGTCCTGGCGGATAAACAACAGGTTTTCCTTGGCCGAAAACCAACTATCGGCCAACACATAGCGGTAGCGCAGGCGATTCTGCTGGCAGGTGCGTAGCATCTGCCGCAGCAGTTGGTTTTTGCTCACCTCGCTTTTGCGTTTGACCCGCCGCGTTTGCCGATCGCAAAACAGAATCGGTTTACGTACTAACTCGTAGGCCACTGGCACACTGACATCGCTGGCCTGATAGATGCAATTGAGCAGATTCAAGCCTTTGACCGAGCGGTTTATACTATGATCGAAGTGCCAACAGATCAACTTATTTTCATCCGTATACGGCTTTTGCTGAATCGTGTCATCGAAAATGGGCACCCCGTCTTCACGCTCGATGGTGCGCACTACGGATTTGACTTGATGCCATAGCTCTTTCGACGTGTACTCGGCCTCGTCGTCATTGCCATGCACGGGACGACCTACGCGATTGCCGGGGATATTCTCCAAAAAGAAGGACGGCTCTTGTAACTTTTCTCCGCTACCAATCGTTAGTATAGACGAAGGACTATGGGAAGCGGATGTCTGAGGCATCGGGACCCTGTCCTCGTCACCTGGTTTCCTTCTCACGATGTGCCGGAAGGACAACGCCACGGCTTTGGTGGTATTTGCCTGACAGACAACGGCGAGGTTGTGCTGGCTACGCAAGATGGGGAAACGTGGGGATTCCCGGCAGGCAGACCAGAAGGAAGCGAGTCGTGGGAGGAAGCATGCGTTGAGGTCAGAGAGGCAAAGCTATTGGGATTCTCACGCGGAGAGTGCATCAGGGGGCACGAAAAGGGTCTGGTACTTGTGCGCTCCATCTGGCTAGCGAAAGTCGAGCTCAATGAGTGGGCGCCCGAACACGAGACGCTGGCGCGCAAACTGGTTCAACCGGAAGGACT
>VXZF01000348.1:0-10764 GCA_009845645.1 Gemmatimonadota bacterium
AAAGGCTTCTTATCGTTCCGATCCGTACGAGAGGGAGCGATAAACGTGGACGCACGACAGGAGAAGCTGCTCAGAAGAACCTTCCTCGACTACCAAGCGACAGCCGAGTTCATGAACAATCCGCTCATCGTGTCGCGGGCGGAAGGGCTCTACTACTGGGACACGGACGGGAAACGCTACTTCGACGGCATCAGCGGCATCTACTCAACCCTGCTCGGCCACCGTCATCCGCGCGTCGCAGAGGCCATGCGGGCCCAATGGGACAAGCTCGCCTTCGCGCCGCCCATGCACGGCACGGCCGACGTGACGCTCGATTTCGTCGAGAAGCTCGGCAGCGTCACGCCCGACGACCTCAACTACGTAAAAGCGTTCAGCGGCGGCTCGGAGTCTATGGAGGCGGCGATCAAGTTCACGCGCCAGTATTTCAAGCAGTCGGGCCATCCGCACAAGTACAAGTTCATCAGCCGCTACCAAGCCTACCACGGCGCCACCATGGGAGCCATGGCAGCGAGCGGTACGGGAGAGCGCAAAACTCCTTTCGAGCCAGCCCCGCCGGGTTTCCTCAAAGTATTCCCCCCAACGCACTATCGCGACCGCTTCGGCGACTGGGATGAGGCCAACCGATTCGCAGCGCAGCAGTTCGAGGATGTCATCATCGGTGAAGATCCGAAGACAGTGGCTGGCATCATCCTCGAACCGGTGTCGAACACGGGGGGTATCATCACGCCCACGGACGAGTACTTCCAGATCATCCGCGACACCTGCGACCGCCACAACGTCGTGCTCATCTACGACGAGATCATCACCGGCTTCGGTCGTACGGGAGCGATGTTTGCCGCCCACACCTTTGGGGTGACGCCCGATATCATCTGCGGCAGCAAAGGGCTGTCGAGTGGCGCCATTCCCCTCGGAGCGCTGATGGCTCGCGAGGGGATGGGGGAGTACTTCTACGAGCCCGGCGAGAACTTCGCCCACGGCCACACCTACGCTGGCCATCCACTGGCCTGCGCAGTCGGCATCGCCGTGGTAGACGAGATCGTGAAGCGCGGCCTCGATGCCCATGCCCGCGAGATGGGCTTCTACCTCGCCGCCAAGCTCGAAGGCCTGAAATCGCTCGGCGTCGTGCGGGAGGTGCGGGGCAAGGGGTTGCTGAGGGGGGTTGAACTGGTGAAGGATACGTCGAGCCTCGAGCCGTTCCCAGAGCTGGGCAGGGCGCTCAAGAAGACGGCTCTGCAGAACGGAGTCATCCTGCGGGTCGATCCGAGCTGGTTCGCCGTCGTGCCCGCCCTCATCATCGACAAACCCCAGGTTGACGAGCTCTTCGACCTCGTCGAGCAAAGCCTCAAGGACGCACTCGACCAAGTCTGATCGGCGGCTGTGCAGCCGATGCAAGGAATCGGACCAGTGAGCGTCAACGAACACATCCGTTACGAGCCAGACGATGCGTGTCCACCGTCCGTATCGATTGGAGTCGCCCTTCAGGGCGTCGTGATTTCCCTGGCGAACACGGTGTTATTTGTGACCATAACCTTTCGGGCGGGCGGCCAGAGTGAGCACTACCTAGCATGGGCCGTCTTTTCGGCGCTGGTAATCGGTGGAGCTATTACTGCCCTGCAGGCAGGTCGCGTCAGACGGCTGGGAGCGGGACACGTGCTCATGACGGGTGCCGGACCCCACTTCATAGCGATCTCTGTTCTGGCGCTAAAGGAGGGCGGGCTATCCATGCTGGCGAGCCTTATCGTCGCGTCGTCGCTAATTCCGTTCGCGTTGGCCGCGTGGCTCCCGCTGCTGCGGCGCATCATCACGCCGGTCGTCTCCGGCACGGCGCTCATGCTGATCGCCGTCACGGTCATGTCAATCGCATTCGACAGGTTGAAGGAAGTGCCCGAGGGAGCGCCGCTATCTGCGGGTCTATCCGTCGCCGCGGTGACGATAGCAGTCGCCACGATGCTGGCCATGCGAGCCACGGGGGTCTGGCGGTTTTGGGCACCGCTCATCGGAATCGCTTCGGGTTGCGCGGCCGCCGCCGTCTTGGGCCTGTACGACGTTCAGCCAGTGCTCCAAGCACCCTATTTTGCCATGCCGGATATCGCGGCCTGGCCAGGACTTGATCTGCGACCGAGTGCGGAGTTCTGGGCACTCCTGCCGGTGTTCGCGATTGTGAGTCTCGTAACCGCGGTCAAGACCAGTGGCGATGGCGTTGTCATTCAACAGATTTCGCGGGTCAGGCCGCGAGCGATCGACTTTCGCCTGGTCCAAGGCTCAGTCAATACCAACGGAGTGGGCGCGCTGCTGTCCGGAATTGCAGGGACGCCGCCCACTGTAGTCTATACGCCTTCGTGCGTGTCGCTCATCAATCTGACTGGGGTCGCGGCGCGCAGCGTTGGGTACGCTATTGGGATCATCTTATTCGGGCTGGCGTTCTTGCCCAAGGCGGCGACCATCCTGCTGACAATTCCCACTCCCGTCATGGGGGCCTTCCTGTTGATGATAATGGGTCTGCTATTCGTGGAAGGTATGCGGACGGTCTTCCAAGACGGCCTCGATCAGCGCAAGGCCCTAGTAGTAGGAGTAGCCCTCGCGATCGGCGTGAGCATAGAGAATCAGCATATCTTCGCAGACCTGCTGGGCGGGACGTGGGGCGCGTCCCTCGACAACGGCATGACGGTCGGCGTTCTGGCCGCGATTCTACTGACCTCGTTCATGGAGCTAACCAGCCCGCGGCGCAGACGCCTAGTGGCCGAGTTGGACATTTCCGCTCTGCCCGAGATTGACGCGTTCCTCCACGAGCTTGCTTCCAAGATCGGTTGGAACGATGCTTCGACGGAGCGGCTGCGCGCCGCCGGTGAGGAGGCGCTGTCGAGTCTCTTACAGCTAGGAGGTACCTACGCGACTGATAACGCGCCGCAGTTAATCCTCGTTGCGCGTCCCGACAACGGGACAGTAGAGATGGAGTTCTTGGCAGTCTTTGAGGAGGAAAACATCGAAGACCAGCTAGCGTACCTGAGCGAACAGGTCGAGGTCCCAGAGGAAAGCGAGGTGTCGTTTCGCCTGTTGCGGCATTACGCGTCTTCCGTGCGCCACCGGAAATATCACGGTATAGACATCGTTACAGTGCAAGTCGATGGCTCGCGTTAGCCCTTTGGGACACAGGCTTTAGCACGACAACAGGTCACACCGGCGGAGCGCTTGTCTAAATGTGGCGGTTGATTTGGGTGGCCCACACCTAGTAATGTTGAGGTAACACAGACTACAATTATATTCCTGCTGAAGTTTCCTACATAACCCTACAAAAGGAGAGGTCAACATGGCCGGATATGTAATCGTAAATGACGCAATCACGGACGAGGCTGTCTTCGCTGAGTTTCGCGCGCGGATTGCAGCGACCGTTGAGGCTCACGGCGGCAGATACTTGGTGCGCGGCGGCGCCACTGAGGTCATAGATGGCGAATGGCGGCCGGACCGCATCGTAATATTGGAATTCGACGACGTGGACCGGGCGCGGGCGTGGCTGAACTCACCGGAGTACGCCGAACTCAGAGAGATCCGTCTCAAATCCGCCAACGCCAGCGTGGTAATCGTCGAGGGCGTGTAACTTCTGCCTCACCCCCAGCAGCGGGTAGTGTATCCGTTTGAATTTTTTCGGGTGTTTCTTCCCTTTATCAGAGGACTGGAAATTTCAAACGGATACACTACCGAAAAAAGGGGTCTGGATGTCCTCAACCTCGACGCACAGAATTAGTACGCCTTCGCGTCTCCACTTCACGCTGATCGACATGAATGGTGAAATTGGTCGCATCGATGGAGGCCTTGGCTTGTCGCTGCAGCGGCCGGGTGTTGTATTCGACTTCAACCCGCACGAGCGGACAGTCATACGTGGTGGCGATACTGATGATCGACGCGTTGTGATGAGCGAACTCCAGGCAAGTAGCCGGTTGCTCCACATCGAACCAGCGATCGAGATCGCAATACGAAAGATGATTCCGCGGCATCAAGGATTGGGTTCGGGTACGCAATTGAGGCTCGCGCTGCTTGCGGCGCTGAATCATCGATTCAATTTGGGGCTATCGCAATCTGAATTATCCAGAATATCGACCCGCGGGGGCACATCAGGTGTAGGAATCAATGCCTTTTTCCAGGGTGGCCTGCTTCTTGACGGCGGTCACTCTGTTAACTCGCAGAAGAAATCGTTTGCCCCGTCGCACTATTCGACCGGAGTGCGACAACCGCCACTGTTGTTGCGTTACGAGTTTCCAGCGACGTGGGGAATAGTTGTGTTCACACCTGATAATCTCAGAGGTCTAGCGGGACAACAAGAGCTTGAATTCATGGTGGCTAACACCCCCATACCAATAGACGAGGTTCAGGCCGTATCACACGTGATCCTGATGCGTCTTCTCCCTGCAATTCTGGAGATGGATCTTGTCGCATTTGGCTCGTCAGTGAATGCGCTTCAGCAGATCGGCTGGAAGCGATATCATTGGAGTCGTCCCGATGTTGCGCCGCTCCACTCGGTGCGATCTGCGTTCAACGACACCAATAGCATTGTAGGATGCGGTCTCTCATCGACCGGTGCTACGATCTTCGGTTTCTTCGATGCTACTGAATTCTCGGATGGTGAAGTAAGCGATGCGTTGAACAGTGCTTTGCAGGAGCACAATGCTATTCCCGGCCGTGTCCTATGCACACGTGCTGACAATACTGGCATGAAGATAAGCGCAACGGAAGCAAGCCATCTCCAGCCGAGACGCGCTGCCGATCGCACACCGCGACCCTAGCTACGGTCCCTTGACAACGCATCCATAAAGGCTTCTTATCGTTCCGAATCCATATAGTAGCGTAATAGGAGCACGAGCAATGGAACAAGCACTGACAAAGCGCCAGATCGAGACCGTCGTCCGAGAGGTCACAGACGAGGAGGTCGCCTTCTACCACGAATACGGCTGGGTTATGATGCCGCGACTCGTTGCGCCGGAGTTCGCCGCACAGCTTTTGCGCGTCGGACGGGAGTGGGTCGATCGCAACGCTCAGGAGGTTGGCCACGGCAATCCACGCGCCGGCCTAGCGCGGAATCAAGAGACCGAGCCGTTTCGTTCATTCATGTTCAGCGAGCGCATGGCACAAAACGCGACGCGCCTCGTGAACAAGAAGCGGCTCAAGGGCGTGGACGTTCCGCTCCGCTACCGCGTGGATATCCTCCTAAACAAGCCTCCCGGAGCAGCTGGGTCCACCTATCACCAAGATTCGTCCGAGCACGGCTCCGACCGGGTCGGCGAGCTCCAGTTCTGGCTGGCGCTGGCGGAAGTAACACCCGATATGGGTGCCATGCGATTCGTCAGCCGCTCCCATCGCGAAGGACCGCTCGGTTCGGTGTTCAAGGACGACCAAGGCGACCTGCTCAAGCAGTTCCCGAATCTGACGTCCGTGCTGGAGCTCTCGCCGCCCTTCCACTACCAGCCGGGCGACTGCACCGTGCATCACGGATACACCGTCCACGGGGGCCCGGCCAACACCACCGACAAGCCGCGCTGGTCCTACCTCTTCTCGTACAGTCCCGCCGACACTCGCTACTGGAACGGCAGCGCCGCCAACTGGGGCAGTGAGCGCAAGCGCCTGAATGACTCGGACAATCCCATGGTACCCGCCGAGGCCTAACAATGAACCTCGAAGGACACGTCGCAGTCGTCACTGGAGCCAGCCGTGGCGTCGGACGAGCAATCGCAGATGCGCTGGAAGCGCACGGCCTTGCCGTCGCAACCGTCGCGCGCCGTTCGGCGCAATTCACCGCGGATGTCTCAAACCCAGCCGATGTTGACCGCCTCAAAACCGCGGTCGAAGCCGAGCTCGGCCGGCCCACCGTTCTCGTCAATGCCGCCGGGATCTTCGGCCCGATCGCCCTCGTACAGGACGGCGACCCCGAGGAATGGGTCGAAACGCTCATGATTGATGCGGTGGGGCCCTATCTCGTGTCCCGCGCATTCCTCGACGGAATGCTAAGCGCAGGCTGGGGCCGGATCGTGAACCTTTCGTCTGCGGCGTCGCTGCACACACCCGGGCGGCTGAACAGCGCCTACGGCACGGCAAAGGTCGCTCTCAACCAGTTCACCCGTCACCTTGCCGCCGAGATAGAGGGGACCGGCGTCACGGCGAACGTCATCCACCCCGGCGACGTCAAAACCGCGATGTGGGCGGATATCCGCGACAAGATGGGCACCGCCAGCGAGAGCGGCTACCACGACTGGGTGGCGTGGGTGGAGCAAACGGGTGGGGATCCGCCGGAAAAGGCGGCCAAGCTCGTGATCGACATCATCGAGAGCGACGTCAACGGGCGCTTTCTCTGGATCGACGATCCGCTTCAGACCCCGATTCCGAGTTGGGATTAGCAACCCCCAAGGTCATTGCTCCGTCGGACTATAGATACTCTTCATCTCCCAGGCATCCAAAACAACCAAGCGCACGTCCCGGCCCACCGCCCGCAGTGCCACGCCGACACTGTCCTCGCGGCCAGGATACACCCGGACAGCGAGGCATTGCCTGTCGTTGACAAAGACTTCGACGATGCTTTTGTCGATGAATACCCGCATCTTGAGATTCTCCTCCGGTGCCAAGAACACCGGGGCAATCTCTGGAGGCCGCGATCGCGCCTGAGGCTGTATCGATGCATGAGAAGAATCAAGGGCGACTAAGCTGTAGGTGCCCTCACCATTGGGCGGCGTACCGGCCCCGACACCGGGCTCAAGGGGCTTGACGCTGCGGTCCCGGTAAAAGGCGATCCGGGTGTACTCCTGCTGATCCGGTGAGCGCAAAACATCCAACTCGATCAAGGGCGCACCATTGGTCTCGACTTCGAGGTTCAGCTCGATAGCATTGCCGGCGAGCTGATCAAAAACGATCTCGCTATTGCCCTTGATGGTGCAGTCGGCGATCTGCGTATGGCGGTCGCGCAGCGATTCGATATCCCCGGCCGGTTCAATCTGTACATCGCCGCCAGCGCTCAAGCTCAGGTGCCGGGGCAGACTCATAAGCTGCTGTCCTTCCCAACAGCCAAAGTGGCGGATCTGGCGTTCCTCCTCGCTCCAACCCGGGCTCGGCATCCCCCAATTGACATTGAAGATCGCAATCAATCCCCCCTTGCCGTCGGGGGTGGCCGATGGTGCGTGTATCCCCCCGGGCCAAGAGGCACCAAAGTTGAAACGGCCGTAATCGCGGGCGATCAATTTGTCTCGCGCTTGGTCGTAATCGCCAATCAGGTACTGACCACCGTTGCGATGGCTGTAATACAGCAGCATGTGTTTGTCGCCTATGGGCCAAAAATACGGACAGGCCCCGTCGTCGCCGGTGGCGCTAAATAGATCGTCTTCGACAAAAGGGTGCAGGTATTCCCAGGTTTCGAGATCCTCCGAGCGAAAAAGAAAATTTGCCCGGCGCGACAGGCCCCTCGGGCCGGTGGGCAGTGTGCCTCCTGAAAGCGAGTAGTAGGCCCCGTCCTTTTTCCAAATGCACGGATCGTACACCTGGTAGGATTGACTGGGCTCGTTGGCCTTGGGCTCGGGGATGCCTCCGGGCACTTTTTGCCAATTCAATAACAGGGGATCTCGGCTGATGGCGCTCACATTGCCTGTTTGGTGGCCGTAGTAGTGGACTATGACCCGATCCCCATCGACCAGCGACGCGCCCGACCAGCAACCGTGTTCGGGATGAGGATAAATGGCATAGGGCAAATCGCGCCAGTGGATCAAGTCCTCGCTGACTGCGTGGGCCCAGTGCGGCCGCGGATCTTCGGGAGGAAAGGCCTGGTAGAACAGGTGCCAGCGACCCTGCCAAAAACACAGTCCATTGGGATCGTTTAAGCGGCCGTCCGGGTTGCAAAAATGGTATATGGGACGCACGGGGTCGCCGGCCTTAGCCTGCCTAGCGGTCCTAAAGCGCTGCAGGAGTGGGTTTGTTCGCAGTTGGGCTTCCTGCTCGGCGAGGGTATCGCCAAAACTGTACTGGGCAACGGCTGAGGTATGATCAGGTTGCATATAGTCAGACTCTCTTGGTTAGGGACATGAACGCATAGGGAAAATGAAGAACCTTTTTTCGCTGCTCTGTCAAGGCATTGTGCAAATTAGAATGACGCTCAAAATTAGTCTTGCCAAGGTTGCCCATCTCAAACTATACAAAAAAGAAAATGACCCCTCACTATCCACCCCTCTACCTGCGCCCCAACAGCGAGCGCACCGTGCGCAACGGCCACCCTTGGGTCTTCTCCGGCGCGGTCGAACGCCCTCCCCAGGACGCCGACACCGGCGATATCGTCGATGTCTTTGACGCGCATGAGCGCTTCGTCTGTCGCGGGTTCTACAACCGGCGCTCGCTGATCCGCGTGCGCAGTCTCACCCAAGACCCCCGCCGCGCCATTGACGCGGCCTTCTTCACAGAGCGCATCGCCCAAGCCATCGCCCTCCGCCGCAGCGTCGGCCTGTCCGCCCACACCAACGCCATGCGCCTAGTCCACGGCGAAAGCGACGGCCTGCCCGGCCTAATCGCCGACGACTACGCCGGCTACCTAGTGGTGCAATTCCACACCGCCGGCATGGAAAAGCAACGCCCTGCCATCCTCGACGCGCTCCAATCCCTGCTCGCCCCCCGCAGCATGTACGAACGCAGCGATGTGGGCACCCGGCGCGCCGAGGGACTGGACGACCGACCCACCGGCCTACTAGCGGGCGAAGCACCACCCGAATTCGTCGAGATCGAAGAGCACGGTACGCATCTCTATGCCGACCTCTATCGCGGCCAGAAGACCGGCTTTTTCCTCGACCAGCGCACCAACCGTTTCTACCTCCAGCAGCTCGCCCGTGGCCAGCGCGTGCTCAACCTCTTCTCCTATTCGAGCGGCTTCTCTGCCCACGCCCTCAAAGGCGGCGCATCCCGCACCCTCGACGTCGATATATCGCCTCAAGTCGTGCCTGCCGCCCGCCGCACTCTCGCGGCCAACCGCCCCCAAGGCTCCCATTCCGACCTATTGATCGCCGATGTCTTTCCCTTTGTGGACGAACTGGCCGACCGCGGCCCTCGCTACGACATCGTCGTCTGCGACCCGCCCTCGCTGATGCGCAAACGCAGCCAGTACAAACAGGCCATGGGCGTCTATACCAAACTCAACCGCAACGCCTTCCGCCTCATAGCCGATGGCGGTCTGCTGGTGACCGCCTCGTGCTCGGCGCGAATTTCCCTAGAGGACTTCTTCCAAATCGTCCGCCGCGCCGCCGCTGGTGCCCGAGTCCGCACCCGCATCCTCGCCTACAACCTGCACCCAGCCGACCATCCAATAGATCCAGCCTTCCCCGACGGACGCTACCTCAAGTGCATCTTCGCCCGCGTCTCTCGCCCTTCTTGATGCTGCCGAGCGAAAGGCATTCTCTCGTTGTAATATGTCAATCCTCTCCTTGTTCAAGTCAGTTTCTCCGCTATATTTCTGACATTATACCAATGGATACGACCATGCCAAGCCTATCTCAGCATATCGCCAAACGCGCCGACGAGTTGCCCGAGGGGTCGCTATTGTGCCCAAGGGCGTTGCTCCACCTCGGAAGCAGAGCGGCAGTCGATCAAGCACTGTCGCGCCTCGCACGTCGTGGACAATTAATGCGGGTCTGTCAGGGCGTCTATGTCCGGCCTATAGAGACTCGCTTCGGTCTGCGCCCGCCCGCGGTTGAGAAGGTCATTGAAGCGCTGGCGGAACTATGGGGGGAGACCATTGTTCCCTGTGGCGGTGCGGCGGCGAATTTCCTCGGTCTCACTACTCAGACGCCGGTGCAGTCGGTGTATCTGACCTCTGGCCCCAGCCGGCGGTTGAAACTCGGCGCCCTGACAGTGCATCTGCGTCATGCCCCGCGCTGGCAGTTGGTAGCACCACACCGGCCGGCCGGCGATGCGATTCGCGCCCTCGCTTGGTTGGGAGAGATTGAAGAGAACCTCGGCGCGATTGCGAGCAAGCTCTCTCCTGCCGACCTCGAAGAGTTCGTTGAGTTGCGCGTCCTGATGCCAGCGCGGATTGCAGAACTCATGAGTGCATGGATCGGGCAAAACCCGCGTCTATCGCCCGATCAGACATGTATAACTCGTGAACACGGGCTGAAAATGAAAGATACGTCTGCCGAAAAAGAAATTCTCGATGAGATCCATAAATTGGGAAAAGGCCAACAAGCGGAGGTGCTGGAATTCGTTCGTTCGTTAGCAAACTCCGAGATGGAAGGCGTACCCGGCAAGACTCTGCTGCGCTTTGCAGGAACAATAGATAGAAAAGACTTGGACAGAATGACAAAGGCGATTCAAATCGACTGCGAAAGCGATCCTCAAGGAGATCAACCATGATACGCCTCCGCCCTCTGATTTATGGAATGCTGCTAGCCCTGACGACCCTTGGCCTTGGCCAGTGCGGCGACGGCGGAGATCGCATAACGGCCCCTGACGACTCTGGCCAGCGCGGCGACATCGGCAACATCGGCCAGTGCGGCAACATCGGCGACCGCATGACGCCCCCGGCCCCCGACGTCGCTTTGTTCGCAGACGCCCGCCTACAGCGGGTAGTGTGGCAAGCACTGGGCTGCCCCCAAGGGCCTCTTACGCCAGACGACGTCGCCACCTTGACGAGTCTTTCGGCCTCCTATGAATCCATTCGCAGCTTGGAAGGCATCGAGCATTGTACCGCCCTACAGGAACTCTATCTGGACGGCAACAAGATTTCTGATCTAACCCCGCTGAATCAAATGACCC
>VXZF01000348.1:10864-12842 GCA_009845645.1 Gemmatimonadota bacterium
CTGATCTAACCCCGCTGAATCAAATGACCCGCTTGCAAACGCTCTATCTGTCCGGCAATCGGATTGATGATCTAACCCCGCTGGGCCCCTTGACTAATTTGAAATGGCTCTATCTGTCTGGCAACGGGCTTTCTGACCTAAGTCCGCTGGCTCAAATGACTCACTTGCAAACGCTCTATCTGGACAACAACCACATTTATGATGTAAGTCCGCTGAATCAAATGACCCGCTTGCAAAGGCTCTATCTGAACCGCAACAGGATCTCTGATATAACCGGGCTGGCTCAAATGACCCACTTGCAAATACTCTATCTGGACGACAACGAGATTTCTGACCTAAGTCCGCTGGCTCAAATGACTCACTTGCAAACGCTCTATCTGTCCAGCAATCAGATTTCTGATGTAAGTCCGCTGGCCTCCTTGATCCATTTGGAGCGGCTAGACCTGTCTAACAACAAGATTGAATACGTATGGCCCCTGATCGACAACACAGGTATAGGTAAAGGCGACATTGTCGTTGTAGGAGGCAACCCGTTCAGTGACCACGCTCGCAACAACGAAATTCCCGTCTTAGAGGCCCGAGGCGTCCTCATCCGCTACTAAATCGCACCCTTCTTGACGCGACCCAGCAAAACGCATATCCTCGTTGCAATATGTCAACCCACATCCTTTTCTGATGAAGAACCTCTCCGAAGATCTGCGCCTCAAACTCGATGCCCTGCCCAATGAATCCGGCGTCTATATTATGAAAAGGCGCGACGGGCAGATCATCTACATCGGCAAGGCCAAAAGCCTGCGCGACCGGGTGCGCTCGTACTTTCGCACGTCGGGCGGCGATGGCCGGCGTCAGTTCAAAGCCCTAGTCCGCAACATCGCCGACATCGACTACATCGTAACGGGCAACGAACAGGAAGCCCTCATCCTCGAAGCCACCCAAATCCGCACCCACAAACCGCGCTACAACATCCTGCTCAAAGACGACAAGAAATACCCCTACATCCGCATCACGGCCGAGCCTTTCCCCCGCATCTTCGCCACCCGCGACGTAGTCCGCGACGGCTCGCGCTACCTCGGCCCGTACAGCAACGTCCGCGCCATGCACACCACCATCGACACCATGCGCAAGGTCTTCCCCATCCGCACCTGCAACGCCCAGTTGCCCTCAGACAAAGTGCCGCTGTGCCTCGAATACCACATCAAGCGCTGCGAAGGCCCCTGCGAAAACCTCGTCTCGGCTGACGACTACCGCAAAACCGTCGAGCGGGCCGTGCGCTTTTTGCGCGGCCAAAACGCCGAAGTGATCCGCGAGCTGCAAAAGCGCATGACCGAAGCCGCCGAAGACATGCGCTACGAGAAAGCAGCCCGCTTCCGCGACCAGATCCAAGCGCTAGAATCCATGCGTGCGCGCCAAAAAGTCGTCCTCGACGAGCCGGTGGACCGCGACGTCCTCGGCATGGCCCGCAGCGACGACGAAGCCTGTTGCAGCGTCCTCGAAATCCGCGAGGGCCGCCTGCTCGGCAAAAAGCACCATTTCCTCGGCGGAGTCATGGAATCCTCAGACGGGGAAATCCTCTCGGCCTTTGCGCGGCAATTCTACCTGCAAAACGACTTCGTCCCGCCCGAGATCCACCTACCAGCCCAGCTAGCAGACGCCGACGAGGTAGCCGCTTGGCTGTCGCAAAAGGCCGACGGCAAGGTCGCGCTAGCCACTCCCCAGCGCGGCACCAAGGCGCAGATGCTCGACATGGCCGCCAAAAACGCCACCCAGATGCTCGCCGAACGCCAGCTCAAGCGCGAGCTAAAGCGCGACCGCATCCCCCAATCGGTCTATGCCCTCCAGCGCGACTTGCAGCTAGCGGCTCCACCCCGCCATATCGAAGGCATCGACATATCCACCTTCCAACGCGCAAACCCAGTCGGCTCGGTGGTCTGCTTTATCGACGGCCGGGCCAAGCGCAGCCAGTACCGCTACTTCAAAA
>VXZF01000221.1:0-11194 GCA_009845645.1 Gemmatimonadota bacterium
GCCCGGACGATCTGTCCGGCGCGGCTGTCGGCTATTTCTCCTCGTTCAACGGCGATCCGCCCATTGACAATTACGCAGTCGATGCCCTGTGGATAGCGGTAGGGGTCGGCAAAGTCGGCGCACTCGCCGATAGCTTCAGGGTCGAAGACTACGAGATCGGCCCAGTAGCCTTCGCGCAACAGGCCGCGCTCGCGCAAGCGGAAGCGGGCGGCGGGGTGGCCAGTGAGCTTGTGGATGGCCTCTTCCCAGCGCAGCGCGCCTTGCTTGCGGACGAAGTGGCGCAAGAAGTAGGGGAAGGCCCCGTAGGAACGGGGGTGGTGCTTGCCCTCGGCCAAGGTGCCTTCGGGCACCAGCGAGAAGCCGTCGGAGATGACGCCGCCGGTAGAGTGGCGGGCGATGTTGAGGAAGTCCTCCTCAGACACGTCCTCGGCCAGCATCCACGGCCGCGCGCGCTCTTCGACGAGGATGTCGCAAACCGCGTCGTGGGGATTCTGACCGCGTCGCCGCCCAATCTCGGCAAAGCTCAAGCCGACTAGATCGGCGTTTTGCTCGGCGCTGCCCAGCCAGATCTTGTCCCATTCCCCATCTCGCGCCAAGTTGCGCTTGCGGCTGCCGCCGCTCTCGGCCCCGTACTGCACGGTATCCTGCTCGATCTTGGCGCGGGTCTCCGGGTCTTGCAGCCTCCTCAGCAGCGCCTCGTCGCCACCGGCCAAGGCCCAAGGGGGCAACAGCGACTTGAGGGTGGTGCTGCCAATCGTATAGGGAATGGCGTCGCAGCTAATGTCGCAGCCCTCGCGGCGCTTCTGGTCGATGGTCGCAAGCAGGTCGCGGGTTGCGCCGATCATCGGCGCACCGGGCTGCATGTGCGAGACGTGGGCCGCCACCGAGGCTTGCTCGCCGACGGCAATGACCTCGCCGACGGCTTGGGCAATCGACTCGGTCTGGTTGCGGATGTGCGAGGTGTAGATGCCCCCGTACTCAGCGACGACCTTCCCCAGCTCGACGAGTTCTTCCAGCGCCGCATACGGCCCGGGCGCGTACGCCAAGCCCGACGACAGCCCCATTGCGCCGTCTGCCATCGCACGGGCGACGAGCGCCTTCATCCGCTCCATCTCCGCCGCAGACGGCGGGCGGTCATCGTAGCCCATAGCGGCGACGCGCACATTGCCGTGGCCGACCAAGGTCGCGGTATTCGTGCCCAATCCATTGGCTTCGAGCCGCTGGAAATAGTCGCCGAAATGAGTCCAATCGCACTCCAAGCCACGGGTCATCGCCGGGTCGAGCGGGCCGTAGTACGGCTCGTAGTCGCGGGTGGGCGCGGCCGAGACGCCGCAGTTGCCCATAACTTGGGTCGTAATGCCCTGCGTCAGGGAACTGAGCGCACGGCCGTCGAGGGCAATGGTCAAGTCCGAATGCGTGTGGATGTCTATAAAGCCAGGGCAGGCGATGCGGCCCTCGGCGTCGATAGTGCGACTCGCTTCGGCTGCAGCAAGATCGCCGATGGCCACGATGCGGCCCTGCTCGACGGCGATGTCACCGCGGAAAGCCGACTGGCCGCTGCCGTCGAGAAGCTGGGCGTTGCGGATTAACAGGTCGTACATGGTTTTTCCAGGGGTTAATAGAGCGCGGCATGACCGCATTGGGATCGGATGGAGGTAGTATAGGCGGGTTGGCAGCTTCGCTCAAGTTGGTTGACCCTCCCAACGCACATTGATACGTTTTGGCGGCCACCGCAAAAAGGAGAAGTTTTGACGCGCCCCGCTTTCTCGCTAATCCTCGCTTTAGTCTGCGCCGCTTGTAGCGGCGAAGGTAGCCTGCAACACGTGCCGCGCGAGCGCACCTTGGTCACCGACTGCGTCGATCAGGGCACGTGCAGCGGCCAGTTCCAAGACTACGACGCCTTTAATCCCTACCTGCCCGGCAAAGTCTCGCGCACGGGGTATAACTTCCTCTACGAGCCACTCTACTTTTACAACGCCTATCGCGACGAGATCATCCCCTGGATCGCCACCGGGCACGAGTACAACGCAGACTATACTGAAGTCACCATAAAAATTCGGCCCGGGGTTGAGTGGAGCGACGGGCAGCCGTGGACGGCGCACGACGTGGTCTTTACGATCAACATGCTCCGGGACCACGCGCCGGAACTGACCTTTGCGGTCGATATGCAGACTTGGGTAAAAACAGCCGTGGCCAGCGACAGCCTAACGGCGCACATTGCATTGACGGCCCCCAACCCGCGCTTCGTCTTCACGTATTTCACCCACAACTTCGACAATGGCGTGCCGATTGTGCCCCGGCACATCTGGGAGGGCCAAGACCCCAAGACCTTCGCCAACTTTGATCTGGCGCAGGGCTGGCCCGTTGTAAGCGGTCCATACCGCCTAGCGCACTCCGTGCCGGAGCAGCGGATCTGGGATCGGCGCGACGGCTGGTGGGCCACCAAAATCGGTTTCCGCCAACCGCCGCAAGTCGAGCGCATCATCTACCTGCCCTATATGGAGGAGGCCAAACAGGTGCAAAACCTCGCTACCAATGCCATGGACCTGTGCGCCGACATGCTGCCGCCCAACATCCGCACGATTCTAGAGCAAAACTCCAATGTGACGACTTGGAGCGGCCAAGAGCCGCCCTATGGCTATCTCGACTGGTGGCCCCTTTCGCTGGGCTTCAATGCCCAAGAGCCGCCCTACGACGAGCCGGCCTTCCGCTGGGCCGTAAACCACGCCATCAACCGCGAGCAGCTAGTGGAAGTCGGCTGGCAGGGGGCGGGGGAACCAACCCTATTGCCGTTCCCCGACTTTCCGCGACTCAGGCACTACACCGCCCAAGTCCAAGACTTGCTGGAACAATATCCGGTGGGGCTGTTCGACCCGACCCGCAGCGCGGCCTTGATGCAGGAGTCTGGGTGGCAGCGGGACGCCGAAGGCATCTGGACGCGGGACGGGACACAGGCTAAAGTGCTGCTCGACATCAGCCAAACCTTCCAAGACATCGCGCCGATCTTAGTCGAACAGTTGCAGCGGGCCGGCTTTGCAGCCAACATGCGCATGACCTCGGACAACTACACGCGGATGACCACGGGCGCGGCCAAAACTTATATATTTGGCAATGGAGGCTCGGTGCGCGATCCGTACTTTACCCTGCGGCTCTACCACAGCCGCTTCGTCCAGCCCACGGACACAGCGACGCCGAACTTCTGGCGCTGGAAAAACTCCGAGTACGACGCACTGGTTGATCAAATGGGCCAGACCGCACCCGACGATCCGCGCTTGGTGGGCCTGTTCAGAGAGGCGCTGGCGATTTGGCTGCGCGAGTTGCCAGCCGTACCCTTGTTGCAATTTTACCACCGCTTGCCACACAACCAAACCTACTGGCGCAACTGGCCATCGGCGGACAATCCGTATATCAATACAGCATACTGGCACCGGACGTGGCTTTTAGTATTGTTGAATCTACAACCAACGCGAGGTTAAAGGTTTGATCGCGCTCAATCGGCGCGGCCCTATCACTCTAAACCGATGCGAGGTCTAATATGAAACGCAGCATTTGCACATTGCTCAGCGCGTGGCTGCTCAGCGGCTGCGGCGACACCCCCTCCGACCAACAGCCATCGGACGCGGCCGACCAGCCCGAGGACACCGAGGTCGAAGAATCAGCGCTTATACAGGTTCCACGGAACCGCACCTTGATTATGGATTGCGCCGAAAGCGGCACCTGCGCCGGGCAGATCAAAGACTACAACACCTTCAACCCCTATCGGCCGGAATCCACCTCGCGCACCGGGTACAATTTTGTTTTTGAGCCGTTGTACTTTTACAATGCCTTTGAGGGCAAACTAATTCCTTGGATCGCCACGGATCACCGCTTCAACGACGCCTATACCGAAGTGGAAATCACCATTCGTCCGGGGGTTACGTGGAGCGACGGCATGCCGTGGACGGCGCATGACTTGGTTTTTACGGTCAACATGCTGCGGCAGAACGCGCCTTTGTTGGCCTATTCAACCGACATAAAAAACTGGGTCCAAGAGGCCGTGGCTGTCGATAGCCTGACGGCGCGCATAGTCCTGACGGCACCCAACCCGCGCTTTGTTTTTTCGTACTTCGCCCACAACTTCGGCAATGGGGTGCCGATTGTGCCCAAGCACGTGTGGGAAGGGCAGTCGCCAGACACCTTTACAAACTTCGATCCGCAAAAAGGCTGGCCTGTGTTTTCCGGGCCATACAAGCTGGTGCTCTCCACGCCGCAACAGCGCATCTGGGATCTGCGGCCAGACTGGTGGGCCGCGGCCACCGGCTTTCAATCCCTGCCTAGAGTCGAGCGCATCATCTACCTACCTTACATGGAGGAGGCCAAGCGCGTCCAAAACCTGATTACCAACCACATTGACACCAGCCTCGACCTGCGTCCGCCCAACATCCTGACCGTACTCGACAAAAATCCCCGGGTGACGACTTGGACCGGGCGCCAGCCGCCGTACGGCTACGTCGATTTCTGGCCCATTTCCCTCGGCTTCAACAACCTTGAAGCCCCCTTTGCGGATGTCGATGTGCGGCGGGCGATCAACTATGCCATCAACCGGCAGCAGTTAGTGGAAGTAGGTTGGCAGGGAGCCGGAATTTTTACGCTCCTGCCCTTGCCCGACTACCCGGCCCTTAGGCCGTACTTCAGTGAGGTCGAGGATCTGTTAGACGAATACGAAATAGGCGTCTTTGACCTAGACAAGAGCGCAGCCCTGATGCGGAGCATGGGCTGGCAGCGGTCCGCCGATAGCTATTGGACCAAAGACGGCGAGCCATTTGAAATGCTCATCGACATCTACCCGATCTTCCAAGACATAACGCCGGTCTTGGTGGCTCAGCTAGAGCGAGCAGGTTTTGACGCCGACTTCCGCAATACCCCAGACACATTCACCCGCATATCGCACGGCACGGCACGCTCTTTTATCACCGGGCACGCCGGCGGCGTGCGCGATCCGTATTTTACGCTGCGGCTCTACCACAGCCGCTTCGTCCAGCCAACCGGCCAGCCCGCCGAGTCCGTCTGGCGCTGGCAGAACGAAGAATTCGACCGGATCGTCGATAAGATGGCGGAAGTCTCGCCGCGCGATCCGCAGCTAGTGCAATTGTATCGCCAAGCCATGGAAATCTGGCTGGCCGAACTGCCGTCGATCCCGCTCTTGCAGTGGTATCACCGCATTCCGCACAACCAAACCTACTGGCGCAACTGGCCCTCGGAATACAGCCCGTACATCAACAGCGCCTATTGGCACCGGGTGTGGCTATTAGTACTGCTCAATTTGCAGCCGGTACAGGGATAGGCCTGATCGCTCCAAATCGTGGCAGCATCTCCGCATCGCGGTCGTGGATGGGACCGCGCGAATGTCGGAGTCTGATGTTGGCATTGTTCAACCTACAACTGACGCAAGGATAAGATAGACCTACGAGATGGCCCTTTTTGCACGCATACTCATCGCGCTTTGTGCGGCCTATTGCCCACTTACCGCCCAAGACGCAGCAGACGACCGGACGCCTATCGACGACCCCACCTTTACCCGCGTCGCAGATTATTACGCCTATGATCCAGACTTGCCGCTGCACGCCAAAGTACTCGATACACAGATCTACGATCCACAGCACCCCTACGCGGTTGATAAGGTCCATTTCCGTTCGAGCCACAACGAAGTCGTCCCCGGCCTGTTCGCCTATCCGCGCAACGACTCCGCTTGCGCCGCCGTCGTCTTGCTGCACGGCAACAATGGCTCACAAGGCATCGACCACCACTGGGTCCGTTCTTGGCTGGATATCCTAGGGCAGGCTGGGTATTGCGCCTTGGCCATTGACGCCTATGGCTACGGCGAACGCTTCGACCCTGAACAAAATAAAGACATGGGGCTATACGAATGGCGCGAACGCACGATCCAGCAGGCAACCGATACGCGCCGAGCTATTGATTATCTATATACGCGCACGCAGGTCGATACGACGCGCATTGCAGTGATGGGCGAAAGCATGGGCGGCTTTATCGGCATCCGCGCCGCCGGGCTTGACCCACGTCTAGCCGGGCTAGTACTCGTCGTTACAGCAGCCGGAGAATTCCCGACCACGGGACCATTCGGCCGATTTGCCAATTCACTCAACTTCGCCCCGCGCGTCTCGGCACCAGTTCTGATGGTCAATGCCACCGAGGACGAGTACGCGACCAAGGCGGCGGTAGAAGAGTTATATGCCGTTTTGTCCCAGCCCAAAGAGTTGATTTGGCACCAAAGCGGCCATCTCATTCTAATGCCTGCTCAGCAGCGCATCATTTTGCCGTGGCTGGCAAAACACTTGAGTCCCTAATGGAGCCGTTAAACGCAACAACACGCTCAGAGAGGTACACAATGAAATTGCGCCAATGGACTATCGCAGCCGTTTTGGGAATAGTCGCCCTAAGCTGCGGCGATCAGCAGGAAGCACCAGCAGAGAAAAAACTCAAAATCGCCGGGATTGTCTTTCAGGAGGACCAGTTCTTCCGGCTGATCCAGTTTGGGATGCAGGACGCAGCCGACAAAGCGGGCGTCGAGCTACTGCTGGCCAATAGCGCGAATAAGCCGGACAAGGAGATTCAACTTGTCAACACCTATATCGCGCGCGGCGTCGATGCCATTGTGATCTCGCCCCTGAGCGCCAAGGCTTCAGCTACAGCCTTGCAGCGGGCCAAGGACGCCGGGATCGTGGTGGTGACGTACAATACAACGGTAGAAGGGGATATCCCCGCCGCCTATATCGAAAGCGACCAAGGGGACTTGGGCCGACAGACTGGGCTGGTGGCGCGGCGCTACATCGAAGAGCAGCTAGGAGGGCAAGCCAAAATCGCAACCCTCGCCTTCAAGTCCCAACTCGCCGAGCAAAGCGACGCACGCCGCAACGGCTTTGTCGAGGTGGTCGGGCAGTTGCCCGGCGTGGAATTCGTCGCCGAGCAAGACGCTTGGCTACCGGAGATGGCGCTCAAGAAGGCCGGAGACATTCTCACAGCCCATCCAGAAATCGACATCATCTGGTCGGCCAACGAAGGCGGCACTGTTGGGTCGGTAATGGCGGTCAAAAACGCCGGCCGCGAGGGAAAAGTGGTCGTCTTTGGCACTGATGCCAGCCAGCAGCTCGTCGAGTTTATGCTCGCCGAGGACGGCATCTTGCAGGCTCTCACCACCCAGACCCCTTTTGAACTAGGCACAAAGGCCATGGAGCTAGCCATCGCGGCGCTCAAAGGGCAGGAGGTCGCGGCCAAGGTGGTGATGGACGGGGTGCTTGTGGCGCGCCAAGATCCAGACGGCGTGCGGGCCTTTGGCACGCGGCTCGCGGACCTGATCGCCCTCGGCAATCAGTGAGTCAGTCTTCCTTTAAACTAGCAGTCGAAGACCTGGGCAAAGACTACCCAGGGACAGTGGCGCTTGACGGGGTTTCGGTGGGGTTTGCCCCCGGCGAGGTCCACGCGCTAATCGGCAAAAACGGCGCTGGCAAAAGCACGCTGGTCAAAATCCTAGCCGGATCGGTCACCCCAAGCAGGGGGCGCATCCTCTGCGATGGAGCACCAGTCGCGCTGCGCTCGCCGCAGGACGCCTTTGACTATGGCATCGCCATGGTTTATCAGGAACTGAGCTTGGTGCCGGGGTTGACCGTGGCCGAGAATATCCTGCTCGGCCGGACGCCGAAGCGGCGCGGACTCATCGACTGGACGGCAACCTACGCACGAGCCGAGGAGGTTCTCGCAAGGTTGGGAGTCGCCATCGACGTCCGAGCGCGCACCGGCGATCTCGGGGTGGCGCAGCAGCAGATCGTCGAGATCGCCAAGGCCATGTCCTTTGATCCGGCCGTACTCATCCTCGACGAGCCCACCTCGGCGCTGGCGACGCACGAGACCGAACAGCTCTTCCGCGTGGTCAAAGGGCTGGCGGCAGCGGGCGTGGCAATCATCTACATATCTCACCGCTTACAGGAATTGCACTCCATCGCCGACCGAGTTACAGTGCTGCGCGATGGACATCACATCGGCACGGTGGCGATGCGGGACACGAGCATCGCGGAGATCGTGCAAATGATGTTCGGCGAAGTCGCACAACAAGAGCGGCCGGATGATTTGCAGCCGGGCGCGAATCCAGTGCTAGAGGTCAAGGGCTTGTCGCGCGGGGACGCCTTCACCGATGTGAGCTTCGCGCTCTACGAGGGCGAAATCCTCGGCATTGCCGGGATGCTGGGCGCGGGCCGCACCGAACTGCTGCGCGCCCTCTTCGGCGCAGACGCCTGCGATCGCGGGCAAGTTTTGGTCCAAGGCCAGCGCGTAGCAGCGCCAACTCCACCAAAAATGAAGGCGCAGGGCTTGGCCTTTACCCCTGAAAACCGCAAGGAAGAAGCTCTGATCCAAGCGCACAGCATCCGCGCCAACATGTGCTTGGCGAGCATGGGCCGAATCGCCCGCCGGGGATATATCACCCGCGTAGAGGAGCAGGCCGTAGTAGATGCCCTAGTAACCCAACTCGAAATCAAAGTCGCCGACACCGAGGCCCCCGTCTCGGCGCTGAGCGGCGGGAACCAGCAAAAAGTTGTATTGGGCAATTGGCTGGGCAATCGCCCTCGGGTCATCCTCTTCGACGAGCCGACGCGCGGCGTGGACGTGCAGGCCAAGCAGCAGATTTTCGAGGCCATGTGGGATTTGAGCCGCCAGGGCATTGCCTCGCTTTTTGTATCGACTGAGTTGGAAGAGTTGGTCGAAGTCTGCCACCGAATCTTAATCATGCGCGAGGGACAGATCGAAGGCCAAGTGCGGCCCGGAGAAATCAGCGCCGACGAGTTGGCACTGCGCTGCATGGGGACGGCCCGCAATGCGTGAACGGCTTTTGGCGTGGGTGAAGCGCTCGATTATGGAGATCATTCTCTTCGTCCTCTGCGCGATCTTGGCGTTTGAGGCCGAAGGTTTTTTCTCCGTTGACAATCTGCTCAACGTGCTGCGCAACGTGTCCATGCAGGGCATTATCGCCTTTGGCATGACGATGGTCATCATTTCCGGGGAGATCGACCTGAGCGTGGGATCGGCGGTGGCTTTTGCCGGCTGCTTGACCGCCTATTTGACGCAGCACTTGGCCGGGGCTGGGCTAGCGATAGAATTAGCGGTGCCCACAGCCATGCTAGCGGCCTTGCTAGTCGGCCTAAGCGTCGGTGCTCTGAGCGGGTTTATCCGCGTTCGCTTCGGGGTGCCGACCTTTATCATTACCCTCGCGTGGATGACGGTCTTGACCGGATCGGCGCAACTCATCACCGGGGGATTTCCGCTGACGCCGTTTCCCGAGTGGTACAATTTCCTAGGAGGCGGTTATCTTCTCGGAGTGCCCTTTCCGGCGCTGGTCTTCGCGCTGGTCTTTCTGACGACTCATTTCCTGATGGGCTATACCACGCTAGGACGCTCGATCTACGCAGTGGGTGGCAATGCCGAAGCCGCGCGATTGAGCGGCATTGAGGTCGGCAAAATCAAGATCACCGTCATGGCGATTGTCGCCTTCTTAGCGGCGCTGGCCGGCATCATGCAGTCGGCCGAGATCATGTCCGGCGCAGCGACGACGGCTAGGGGGTGGGAATTGGACGTGATCGCCGCGGTCATCATCGGCGGCACCAGCTTGATGGGCGGCGAAGGTCAGATACGCGGCACCCTGATCGGCGTGGTGTTCTTGGGCATCTTGGTCAACGGCATGACGCTGATGAACATCAGCGAATACTGGCAGCTCGTAGTGCGGGGGGCGTTGATTCTGAGTGCCGTGCTGATTAACCGGGCGCATCAATAGTAGAGTAGACAAGAGCGACTCCAGATAACCCTAGGCAGAATTTCTAGGGCAGAAATGTCTTGGTCTCACATAGGGGGCAACGAACCCGCAGCTTGACTAGTTTTCTGAAAGACCCTTTATAATCTCTATACATAGATCGTCTAGACATTCGGTTAGCCAGAACACAGTTCGCGGGACTGCTGAGCCTTTACTGAACTTTTCGGGTATATTTCCAGACTAGGAGGAACGTCATGATGTCCCACTTGGAACCGATTGACACCGAGATGACCCCAATGCGTAGTGCCGTCAGAGATCGGCAGGTGGAGTTGGGCATTGGTGCCTCGACCGGATGCTTCCACTGCGAGGCGTTCGACAAGAGTTGTTACCCGAGCCTTGTCAAAGAGAGGGGAGAGGTCGAGGTCATCAAAGGGGATTGGACTTATGTCGGTCAACAATATGGGCAGGCGATGGTCGCCGGGAAATACGCCAAAATACTCTTCGTTTCCATGGAGCGGCCTCTCTCGAAGCCCGAGGAGTTCGAAGAGACACAGTACCAGTTTCGCACCGCCTGCCTTGAGCGCTCGAATCCCCACATGGGAGGCACAGACGTCGAGCTAGAGTTTCTCCTTGACCCAACGCCGCCAGAGCAACGTTGTCAGCAGTTCGCGCTGACGAACTCGGTGCGGTGCCGTCCGTCCTCTCCCAACTCGGATTCACAATCCACCTCGACGATGATAGCCAAATGTCAGGCTCACACGAAGTCGATCATCGAAATTCTCACACCCGATATCATTGTGACTCAGGGTAAATATCCGTCTGAGGGCATCGTCGAAATGTTCGACTCGAAGGTTGTCTTCAAAAGTGACAATGGACTACATTCTCGGTCACTACGGAAAGCAGAAGTCCGTCGCGGTGGAGGTGTCCTATTCCTGCTGACGGCGCACCCAGCCATCCACCCCCACTCTGGTTTTCGCTGGAAGTTGGGAGGCCTTCCGGATTACCTGCGCGATGCTATCAATGAGGTAAGAGATCTCTACGTGGCTAACGGCAGAGAAAAATCCATGACTAAATCTCGTATAGCAACCGATGAGCAACTGAAAAGCTATGCCGAATTGCTCCCGTCCATTTATCGAGAAATCCTGATAGCCTTTCCGCGGCTAGAACCCTACCGCAAACCGGGTTACGGCTTAGCTTTCCAAACCCTCGCGGTAGGGTTAGAAGACTTCTCTTTAGGGCAGATTATCCAAGCATGCGAGCAGCTAGAGAGACAGAGCCTAGTCAAAATTAGACACAAAATTTTTGTGCATCCGACTCAACTTGGCGAGCGCCTGATCGGTATCATTACCGGCCGAAGCGCACCGGTCGCCCAAGTGCCGGAGTTGCCTGCGCTACCAACGT
>VXZF01000221.1:11204-12752 GCA_009845645.1 Gemmatimonadota bacterium
CTCCAGTCTTTCCCTAAGTGTGCCTATCACGTGTTTCTATCCCACTGCCGCGAGGATATGGAATGGCTGATAGACCCTTTATACGAATCATTGCGCCAAGAAGCCATTATCCCTTGGCTTGACCGTCACGATTATTCCTACGGTCGCCCTTCACTCAACGCACTTCGGGACGGAGTATTGAAATGTCGTCATACCGTGTTCCTCGTAACCAATGCAATGCTGGATCAGCCACGTGGCTGGGGGATAGTGGAACTCGTTTGGGCCTATCTATTGGAAGAAAATCTGCGCGAGGCTGGCGGAGATCTCCAAACCATTGTTCTACCGCTGTTCTTCCTCCGACAGGACGAGGAGCGGGTCCTGCGTTCAGTGTGGCAATCTATCCGCGATCGCGCTGCCTTTCATGGCCCACAGGATGGGGACCCTGTGGAGTGGGCCGTCCATCAGATTAGCTCATTCCTCCAGCGGGAAGCAGAACGGGGGCTAGAACTTGCCGCTGGGTTCGAGCCAGATTCCCGTGAATATGCTCGCTTAAAGGAACGGCCGGGACTCATTGAGCGAATTACGAATCTGCATCCTACGCCTGCACCCATTCCGTAAGAACGTAATCATCAGACGATCTCCACACCCCAGAAGCCTAACATCGGCAAAAAGCGCTCCATATCCGCTGGCACGGTCGCCGGCTCCTTGCCGTATCCGCCGTGGACTCTAGCCGCCCCTTGCAAGGGCCGCTCCAAAACCAGCTCGATGTGATGATCCTGCGGATAGCTCACCGCCGCGACCGGCACCTCGCCGGCCGCATCCTCAACCCGGAAGCTGTTGGCCTCTAGGTCGATGCTGTCCATCCGGCTCTCGACGGCAGCAAACTCCAACTCGACGCGGTCCTCCCACCGCCGAGCCGCCACCAAATCCGGTGCCTGCCAAGCTACTGCCTGACCATAAACCAACCCCAAAGCCGCCTGGGCCAACCGCTCCCCCAAGAGCATATTGCCGGCGGGACTGGTGTGGATCTGGTCCGAAAGCGGCAAGTCGAGCGCTGGCACCACGCCTATGCCCGGCGTTTGCCGCGCCACCTGCCGCTGCGCCTCGCGCACTTGGCTCCAGCGCCGATCAGCATCCGGGTCTGCGGGTTGGTACACGCGGTTTAACTGCACGGTGAGCACCGGCAACTCCGAGTCCGCAAGGGCCTCCCGCCAGGCGGCGACTGCTTGCTGGAACCGCTCCGCATAACTGGTCGCGTCCGCGTCGGTTCCCGTATCGCTTTCCCCCTGGTACCACACAATTCCCCGGACCTTCCCCCCGACCTTCTCCACGCACTGCACCATATTGTCGAACAAATCCGCCGCCCCAGGCTCGCCGGGATTCCACCGAGTGAGCGGAGAGCCTCCCAACGCCGTCTGCACCAAACCCACCGGGTGAGAGAGCGTCCTTTTGAGCGTGCGGCCAAATTGCAGGTAGGGCGAATGCCCTGGATTGGCGGCCTCGCGGTTCACTGAGTGTTGGGTATCCGTCGATTCGTTCATCGGATGCGCCGCCAGCGCCCATTGCTCG
>VXZF01000618.1 GCA_009845645.1 Gemmatimonadota bacterium
TCTTCCTGTTCTCGTCGCTGGTCATATTCATCGGCCTAGCGCGCGTCATCGCCGAGGCAGGCATGCCTACTGTAACCCCGGAAATGGTCCCAGCCGGCTTTGTCGTCTCTGGCGTTGGGGTCCCCGCGCTCGGCGCGCAGGGCATGGTTGCCACGGGCTACTCTTTGGTCTGGGCGGGGGACCTGCTGGTCTTTATGACCGCGCCCCTCGCCAACAGCCTACGCTTGGGCAGTGTGATCAACGGCACTCGGCGGCGGCTCTTTTGGGCCATTGTCGCGGCCATACTCATCAGCCTCGTGGTCTCCTGCTGGTTCATGCTCTACCTCGCGTACCGCGACGGCGCGATCAACCTGCATCCCCAGTACTTCACGGGCTTTGCCAGATACCCCTCGGACTTTGCCGCAAAAAAACTCGCCAACCCCACGGGGCCGAGCCTCGCCGGGTGGCTGTGGACGAGTTTCGGTGCCTTGATCATGGGCGGCCTGATGACCGCCCGCCACTTCTTTGTGTGGTGGCCTTTTCACCCGCTCGGCTTTGCCGTGAGCACCGGCTGGGTAATGAACAGCATCTGGTTTTCGATCTTCTTAGCTTGGCTCATCAAGATCACTGTCCTCAAATACGGCGGCCCCCGCACGTATCTTCTCACCCGCCCCTTTTTCGTCGGGATCGTGCTCGGCCAGTTCGTCGCCGCTGGCCTGTGGCTGGTGGTGGATGGCTTCATCGGCATGGTTGGCAACCGAACACCTGTATATTAGAAGGAAAAATCTATGCGTCCTCTGTACATCCTTGCTATCACTATCGCCCTCGCGGCTTGCTCGCAGGAAACGAACGCACCTGTGGCGCGAGTCGATGAAGTGCCCATCTCAGGAGAGAGCCTGCGGTCCTTTGTCGAGAAGCTACCCCCAGGCTTGCGCAACCCCGAAGGCGGCGACGCAGCGCGGCGGCAATACGTGCAATCGCTCATCGACCGCCAACTCATCCTCAAAGAAGCCCTCGTCCACGGGCTGGATACGCTACAATCGGTAAAACGCACCGTCGATGAGGCCGTGGATGCGCGCGTCATCGCCCTTTACCGAGCGCGCAACATAACCGCTCAGGTGCAAGTGCCCGAAGAAGATGTGCGTCGCGTCTTTACCGAGGAGGGCTACCACCGCGAGCGCAAGCTCAACGCAATTTTGGTCCACACCCGCGCTGAAATCGAAGCGGCCGTGGCGGCCCTCGACGCCGGTCAACCCTTTGCCGAGGTGGCCCGCGCCCACTCGCTCGACAAGCGCTCGGCTGAACAAGGCGGCGAGTTGGGCTTTATTGGCCGCGAGGCTGCGCCCAGTCTGCACATCCCCGCCGAGGTCTTCAATACGCTGCCCTTGGGGGAAATATCCGCTCCTTTGCGCGCTGGCCTTAGTTGGCACATCGTCCGCTTCACCGAAGACCGCGACACGCCCTACGAGCGCTATCGGCCCCTCATCGAGGAGCGGTTGTTCAGCGAGCGTCTAGCCCAAGTGGAGGCCGAGCACTTTGAGTCGCTTCGCGCGACCTCCGGGGCGGCCCTCGACCGCGACGGACTGCAACTCATGCTAAGTGCAGCCCAGCGCGAAGACGTCGCACTACTCGACACCTGCACTGCGCCGCTCTACACCTTTGCCGAGGGACAAGCCACAGTCGCTGCGGCTTATAAGGCCCTGCGGCGGCTCAACGCCCAGCGCAGCCTCAAAGACAGCACGCGCGTGCGCACTGCGCTAGATAGGCTCGTGCTGCGGCCCCTCCTCCAGCGCCGCGCCGCCCGTGAACAGGATCTGTACGACGATCCAGACATCCAACGGCTGGCCAAGAGAGCCTACCAAGACGCGCTGCTCAACGCTGTGCGCGAGCGCTTTGCAGCCGTCGAAATGCTCTCCGACGCCGAGGTGTGGTCCTACTACGACAGCCATCCCGACATGTTTTATCACGAAGAGTCCGTCGAGGTCGAAGAACTGCTCGCGTCCAGTCCAGCCGAGGCCCAGTGGCTCAGCGACCAGATCGCAGCCGGTGCGAGTTTTGCCGATCTCGCCGACCGCAGTGTGCGCGCCCAAGCCGTTCAATCGCAAGCGCGCTTCCACTTCCATCCGCGCGACGAGAAGCTCTATCCGCGCCTAGTCCCGGCTATCTATGCCGCGGAACCCGGCCAACTCGTCGGGCCAATCCGGGTGCGCGACGGGTACTCCATTTTCCGCGTCCAAGGACGCAATTCCGGCCGGGTCGAGCCGTACGAGCAGGTCCAGCGCCGCGCCCGCGCTCTGTTGCGCCGCGAGCGGGAAAACGCGGCCTTCACCAGCTTTGTCAAAGACCTGCGCCAGCGCTATCAGAGCCGGGTCGAGATCGACGAGCGAGCACTCAAGGCCGCCCTGCCGGATTCGCTGGTCCAAGGCACCTGAGCGATGACCGCGCGTCTGTTGCTGATTTTGGGCGCACTCGCCTGCGCCGAGCAACCCGAGCCGCAGGATGCGACCCGGCCCGAGGAAGTCCGCCGCTTGCTCCAGCGCGGCACGCTCTTTTTGCAACAGGACCGGCCCGCCCGCGCCCTAGCGGAACTCGCGCAGGCCGTGGCACTCGATTCCGCGTCGAGCACTGCCCATTTTCAGAAGGGACTAGCTCACGCGCGGCTCGACCAGCCCACTGCTGCCATCGCCGCCTTTGAACGCGCCTTGGCCCTGACGCCCGACCATCCCCGCGCTCATTTTGCCCTCGCCGCCGTGCTGCGAGACCAGCACCGCTACCTAGAGGCCGCAACCCATCTAGAGCAGGCCATTGCCCTCGCGCCCGAGCGCGCCAAATACCACTTCTACCTAGGCGAAGTGCGTCGCGCCACCGGCGATTTTGCCGGCGCACTCACAGCCTTCAAACGCACTATCGAACTCGCGCCCGACCACCTTGAAGCTCGCTACTACTACAGTGACCTGCTCGTGCGCAATCAACAATTGTCCCAAGCACGCGCGGGTTTTGCCGACCTGCTCGCCCGCGACCCCGATCACGTCCAAGGCGGCCTCGGCTTGGGCGGACTACTCATCCGCCTCGGAGAGTCCACAGCAGCCATTTCCGTGCTCCAGCGCGCCGCCGCCGCCGACCCGCACAACCCCGCTCCCCACTACCTGCTGGCTCAGGCCTACGCCGAGAGCGACCGTCCCGCCGCCGCCCGCCACGCGCAGGGCCGCTTCCAGCAGTTAAGCGCTGCCGAACGCCACCTCAATCAGGGCAACATTTACATTCGCCAAGGCGCATGGGACAAGGCGATCGACTCCCTAAGGCGCGCCCTTGCCAGCGACTCTACTTCGGTGGAAATTCGCCTGCGCCTCGCCACTGTGTACGCGCAGCAAAAGCGCTTCGCCGCCGCCCGCGCCGCGCTGGCGCAAGTCCTTGCCCGCAATCCCGACCACCGCGACGCCTCGATCATGCTGGGCGACCTGTACTTGCATGAGGGAAAGTCCAAAGAAGCCGACGAGTACTTCGTCCGTGCCTTGGCGATCGATCCCGACTCCTTTGCCGCTGCTTATGGCTTGGGTCGTGCGCGTTTCAAAGGCGGCGACTTTGCTGGGGCCGTTGCCGCACTGCGCCAAGCCCTCACCCGCAATCCCGACCACCGCGATGCCCACTACGTCCTCGGACTAACCTACGTCCGCCAAACTAACTACCGCGATGCCCGCGCCCATTTCTCCCGCAGCATTGCCCTCGATCCAGACCACGCGGAATCGCACTATGGACTAGCGCTGATCTTCATGCAGCAAGGTCAGCGGAAACAAGCGCGGCAAGCCCTACAAAAGGTGCTCGCCCTCGCCCCGGATCACCAGCGCGCCCAGGCTAAGCTAAGCGAACTGGACCAAGGGCCGTAAGTCGCCGCTTCCGCGTCCTGTGCTTGGCGGCCTTTGCCGGTGTACCTGACGCGCTGGAGTCCTTTTCCCGGTGGAAGGCGGGCATGTAGCTTCTCTTTAAACCTTGACAACGACGAGTATCTCGACCTATTTGCTTCAACTATGACTGGATCCTCAGGAGGGCACCATGAGACTCTTAGCGTTTCTCGTCATCTGCTTGGCACCGCTGCTCGCAGCCGACGCTCAAAAAGGCCATCGCGTCACCAGCCGTTCCGTAGTAGTCAACAGAGCCGCGCACTGGCAAAATTGGCAGCTTCCTACCCACGCCGTGCAGGTGTCGCCGGACGGCACAGTTGAGCCGCACTTTTTTCGCGAGCACTTCAATTTGCTCGACGATCTAGAGACCTTTACCCGCCCCATCCCCGAGCTGCGTCGCCGCAGCAACCAAACCGCCATCCTCAACATTGATAGCACCCAGACCCGCGACGTGAAAGGCGAGATCATCGCCGACCGCAAGGGCAACCCCATTTACTCCTATTTCTTTCGTCCGGGCATCAGCCGCGTCGGCTCGAATGCGGCCGCAGCCGCCAACATCCTCGACGACGATCCGACCACCTTCTGGGAGCCCGACCCGCAGGCACCGATCGACGACTGGTGGATCGAAATAGACTTGGGTCGCGTCGTGGCGGTTGATTCCCTCGTCATTCACTTTGTCGAAGAAGAACTAGGCGATCCCTTCTTCCAGTTCCGCGTCCTCGCCGCGCCCGACCAAGAGCCGGTGCAGGAAAACGCCGACAAAATCACCTTTGAACGCATCGCCAACACCAAAGCCCCCAACCGCGACCAGCGCACCTTCCGCATCGGTCTCGAACAACTCAATGCCGACCCCGGCTGGCGGGGCAAGCTGGTAGAGACCATCCGCATCGTGGTCAGCGATACCCGCGGCGAGCGCGGTGAGCGCATCAGCGAAGAGGAATGGCAGGCCCTGCCAGCCGACGAACGCGGCGCGATCATCTATTTCATCCGCGACGAACAGGGCTTTGAAGAGCCGGTCGAGCAAGCGATCTATGAAAGCCTCGACCCCCAGCGCCAAGGCCGTTTGGATTACTACCGGCGCGAACGGCCGCGCCTAGCCGGAATCGAGGTGTACGGATTTGGTGACAACATCAGCAACGGCTTGGTGGCCGGCGGCGGCCAGCTCGACCTGACCGGCGACGGTTTCATACCAGGACCGGCTTTCGACGCGGATTTCAACACCAACTTCCTGCACCTGGTTTGGTCGCCGACCATCGACCGCGGCGTGCTCACCGTTGATATGGGCGCGTCGTTTTGGCTCGACGCCATGCGCATTTCCTCGACCCGGCCCCGGCCCTATATAGACGGGTACTTGATCCGAGGCTCCGACGGCTCGCGCGACACGCGCGGCAAGATCAAGTGGTCGCGCCTCAGTCCCCGCTTTCGCGAGGACAATAGCCGCGACCGCTTTCAACACATTCTCGACACCTATGATCCTAGCCCCAAGCTCCGCTTTCTCGAAATAAGCATCATCTCGGCGGACCCGCGCCGTCGAGGTGGGTACAACACCGGGCCGAACATTGCCGAGTACCAGCTTTTTTCCACGGGCTACCCAGCGCAAGTAGTGCTGACTTCCGACCTTATTGCGCTGCCTGGGGCGCGCAACTTCGGGGCCATTACTTGGGAGGCCGAGACACCCCCAGGTACGACCGTCGCAATCCGTACCCGCACCGGCGACCTGCTGGGCAAGGTCATTCGCTACTTCGACAAAACGGGCAACGAAATCACCTATGACGCTTGGAAAAACCTCTTGGCCCGACTCAAGGGGCCAGCCGACACCACCTTTGTGTCCACCAGTGGCTGGAGTCCTTGGAGCCGCGCCTACCAGCAGCCTGGCGACATCGTCACTTCTCCCGGCCTGCGCAAATTCATGCAGTTCCAAGTCGAGATGATTACCACCGACCGCGAGGCCGCAGCTTCGATTCGCTCGCTCGCGGTCGAACTGCTCAATCCCGTGGCCGAGCGCATCGCGGCCGAGCTGTGGCCGGCCTCGGTGGAAGTCTCCGGTGTGCGGGAGACCTTTGACGTCTTTGCTCAGCCCTACTTCATCGAGTCGCCTGCGGCCTCGCGCAGTTCTGGCTTCAACGAGATTCTGCTGACCATGCCGGCCTCGGAAAAGCTCGAACTCTTGGAGCTTGGCATCAGCGGCCCAGATGGCGAAAAGGTCTTTCGCCCTGGGACCGAGCGCGGCGTGTTCACAGCCAGCGACCAGATGCAAGCCGCGCTTTTGGCCAACGGCGGCGACTCGATCTGGGTGCGCCTAGACGACGCGCTCAATATCCTGCCCGAGTCCGGCCGCACGTACAATCGCATTACCCTTGAAGGCGAGGAGGTCCCGGTGACCCAAGACGGCTTGCCGCTTACGGGCGCGGCGTACGGCACCCTCGACGAAGACGAACGGGGGGCCATCCGCTACTTCCGCCGCAATGGTGACCAGCTCAGCGAGATCGACCAAACCAGCTACCAAGACCTGCCCGGCGAGGAGCAAGGCCCTGTCCGCTACTTCCGCATTCTGCGCGGCGACGGCGCTCAGTTCCCCTTTGACGCGCTAGGCGACTCGCTCGACTCGCGCGCGTACAACCGCCTCGCCACGGCCGAGCGCGGCATGGTAACCGGGCCGGGCCAACGCTTCCGCTTGCGCCTTTCAGCACCGGTCTTTCTCAACGGCACCACATTGCGCCTGTTCGTCCGCCATGCAGCAAGCGCCGACGCCGAGGAGGCATGGCAGGCCATTGAAGCGGGCGACGCCGACGAAGGAGTCGCCAGCAACACGCTGTCGATCAGCGTCCCCATCGACAGCGATCTCGTTCACGGTCTCTCAGTCGGGCCCAACCCTTTTACCCCCAACGGCGACGGGATCAACGACGCGGCTGAAATCTCGCTGGACATCTTCAAACTCACTTCCAGTCGCCGCCTCCAAGTGCGGATTTACACGCTCGATGGGCGACGGGTTTGGCAGCGCGAGGAAATGGTGCTAAGCGGCCGCACCACCGTGCGTTGGGACGGCGTCGATGACCACGGCCGCCGTGCGCCGCCCGGGCTATATGTGTGCCAAGTCCAACTCGACGCCGACGCCGAGGGGGAACCGACGACCCAAGCGCGGATTATCGCCGTGGCTTACTAGTTATTGCTGGAACGCTCGATATTCTTAATTGAAGGAGGGATTGCAGTGAACCGGAGATGGATATTCTGGACGGCAATAGCCATTCTGTGGCTCGGCAGCGTTGCTGCCGAAGCCCAAGAATACGGCGCTCGCCTCGGCACGGTCAAAAGGGGTGGGGTGGTTTCCTTTGAACCACAGGGGTCCGGCGTCCTGTTCGGCGCCCTCGACCCGGCTAAGCGCAGGTGGTACGTGCCGCAGGAGCTTTTTAACGAATACCAGTGGCGGCAGTGGGAATACTCCAACTACGCCCGCGATCACTACCAGCGCTACGTCAGCTCCATCCGCGAAGGCGATTACTACTACGACCTCTACGGCAACCTCATCACCCGAGGCTGGCTGGTTTTCAACAACTCGCAGACCCAGCCTCGGCAGTTTGGCTCTTCCGTGCTGAAGTCCAGAAATTTCGAGGGTTGGTTTAGTGGCTTGGTCATCTCGGCTGACTCCAAAGGCCAGCACCACTACGCCCTGACGGCCGGTACCAAAATTCGCTCGACCCTGACGCCGATGACCTTCTCCAAGCCGCGCTGGGACGGCATTCAATTCGACTACGCAGCCGATAAATACCAAGGCACCCTGATCTACTCCCGTATCAGCCGCCCCGGCGGCGCGTCAACCAACGATCAAGAGAGCTTGGTCACCAACGCCACATCCATGTTCGGCAGCCGCGCCACCGCGCAGGTAGGCGATTTCGCCACCGTGGGGCTGACCATGGTCAACGCCCACCAGTCCAACACCCTCATCGACGGCTTTACCGGCAACCCCTTCACCGGCGAGCTATCGGTCGATCAGAACCAGACCGTTTCGATCGTCGAGATCGTCTTGCGCGACGACAGCCCCGAGGACGGCGTCGGCGGTGCGGCCTTCTTCAGCGCCGGTTCGGACATCATCATCACCTATCTCGACGGCACCCAAGACAACGGCAAGGCCATCCGCTTTGAGCCGATCATCGAGGGTGGCCTCGTGGGGGAGGGCTTCCTTTCGGCCGATGGGGCCGAGGAGATCCGCCTGCGCTACGACTTTGACAGCCCGGCCTTTGTCAACCGCGCCTCGGGCACCAAAGAAGAAATCAAAAAGGTCGAATTCCGCCTCGTGCTGGGCAACGACTATCAGGTCTGGGTCACCTCCGACAGCCAACTCAATGCCAGCGGTGAGTCCGTACTCTTGCTCGTCGCCCAAGCCGAGGGCAATGTCCGCGACAACACCAATTTGCAGATCGTCAGTTTCGACTACGGCCTACCGACCTCCACCCAGATCTGGGGCGCAACCCTAGAGTTGCAACAGGTCCTCGGCTTCGATTTCTACGGCGAGTACGACTTCAACTACAACTACACCAAATATCCCAATGTTGTCGCCAAAACCCACACCACCTTCTCGGGCATCCGCGGCGACCGCGCCGCGGCCGCGTGGATGATGAACCTCTCGCGGGTCGCGTTTCCCTTTTTCTTCTTTGGCGAGGCATACAGCATGGATCCTCGCTACTCCACCCGTACATTCACCGCCCAAGGCGATGGCTTTATCGACTACGAGGACGAACGCATCCACGTCGTCGAACTAGTTGAGGACAACGACGACCAAGACGAATTTCCCGACACCGTACGCAAAGACTGGCAGGTCGGCGATCCGAGCGTCTTCCCCGGCTGGGATGAGAACAACGACTTTATCTCGGATTTCAACCAGAACGACAACCGCTTCTTGAGCAACCTCATCCCGGACTACGAGGAGCCGTTCCTGCGCCACAACGTCGATCGGCCCGAATTCCTCTTCGGCATCGACCTGAACAACAATCTGTGGGTTGATCGCTTTGAAAACGACGAACTGCCCGACTACCCCTACAAGAAGGATCACCAAGGATACAACGCCTACGGCGGCGTCCACTTCACCCCAGAGTTGCGGCTGATGGTCGGCGTCTTGCGCGAGGATCTCATTTCTTCCAACCAAAAAAACCACGCCAATTACGTCCTGCTGACCCTCGACCGCGACACCCCTGCTTGGGGTCGCTTCCGCGTCTTTGAGATGCTCAAGTCCACGACCGACGACATTCCCGACGACCTCTTGCAGTGGCTGCCCAACGCCAATATCCGCACCGGTGAACCGACCAAAGTCGAGGATCCCCTCATCGCTCGCGACGCTTGGATCAACAGTCTGTGGGTCGGCCACGACTACAAGATGCGCGGCCTGCTGACGGCCAATTACCTCAAATACGATCTGTACCACCAGCGGCTGAGTGCCAATGAGCGCGCGCTGTTGGGCCTGCGCGAGCGCGACTTTTTCTTTGGCCTAATCAACAAAATCAGCTACCGCTTCGACTTTGGGCACCTGTGGCTAGAGCCGCGCTGGAAAAGCGAGTACCGCCGTCAGAGCCGCGACCTGATTTCAGCCGACGAACGCACCGAACTGGCCGAGATCGGCGGCTTCATCCTCGGCTTTCCCCTGCTCAGCCACACAACCCTGATGAGCGGGCTGGAGATGACCTTCCTCAACGACCTGAAGCGCGACTCCAACGACTTCAACGGCCTAGTCTGGGCCTTGCAGTTGGCCAATATCTCCGATTATCTCGGCTACAAGGTCACAACCCATGCGGGCATGAAAATCGACCGCCGCCAGCCACGGGGCGAGGACGCGGTGATTATTAATCAGATCTTTATTTCGATCTACGCGGGCTTGCAGTAGGGGGCGGTTTCAAACCGCCCCCTACCCGGATGCGTAACAGCAGTTATGAATGATGTAGAATTGCTACATGGCTAGACGCTGGATGTTCATGGGGGTGGTGGCCGTCTTTGCGCTCGCCCTCTCAGCGCGCCTGTACTACCTCCACGAAATACGCGCCAGCCCGCTTTTTACCGCGCCTGTCGTCGATGCCCGCACCTATACCGAGGAAGCGCGCTACTTCAGCGAAGTCTCCTTTGCGGGTCGGCCCGCGCCCTTCTGGCAACCGCCGCTCTACCCCGTGCTGCTCGGCGGACTCTTTGCCCTCGCCGGAGATGACCTCTACCTGCCGCGACTCATCCAAGCCGTCATCGGCGCACTCGTCTGCGTTCTCATCTGCCTGTTGGGGTACCGGGTCTTTGGCGCGGGGATTGGACTCGGCGCGGGGATTGCCGCGGCATTGTACGGTCCCCTCATCTACTTTGGCGGCGAATTGCTGCCAACCTTGCTGGCCTGTTGCCTCAACTTGATTGTGCTGCTGCTCGTAATCGGCGAGGGCGGTTGGGTGCGCTGGCTAGCTGCCGGCGTGCTGCTGGGCCTGTCCGCGCTCGCCGTGGCCAACGTACTGCTCTTTGCGCCCGTGCTGTTGGGCTATCTCTACTGGCGGCAGCGGCGGCTGCGCCCGGCGGCTTTTCTGCTCTTGGGCTGTGCGCTGGTCATCGCGCCGGTCGCGTATCGCAACTGGGCGGTTGGCGGAGATCTAGTGCTCATCTCGCACAACGCAGGCATCAACTTTTACATCGGCAACAACGCCGACTACGAGCAAACGACCCGCATCCGTCCGGGGCGGGATTGGGCCGAACTGGTGGAAATGCCCGAGCGCCGCGCCGGCATTGAGCAGCCTTCGGCCAAGTCGCGCTATTTTTTTGCCCAATCTTGGCAATACATAACCTCCGAGCCGCTCGATTTCATGGGCTTGCTGGCTTACAAGGGCTACCTATTTCTGCGCGGCGACGAAATCCCGCGCAACCGCGACCTCTACTTCGCCCGCAACGACTCCTCGCTTTTGTCGATCCTGCTGTGGAAAAAAGGGCTGGCGTTTCCCTTTGGTTTGATCGCCCCGCTGGCGCTCTTGGGACTTTTCGCCCTTCTGCGGACCTCTGAGTCTCCCGAAGGGCGCTTGCTAGCGCTCTTCGTGGCCTGCTATGCGCTTTCCGTGGTCCTGTTTTTCGTCACCGGGCGCTATCGCCTGCCGACCGTACCCGTGCTGTTGCTGTTTGCGACTTATGGGATGCGCGCCCTGTGGCAGCGGCCTTGGCCCGCGCTCGTCGCCGTTGCTGCCCTCTTGGTCTTTTGCAATGTGGCCACGGGCGCGATGGATCGAGAGGGCGATGCCCACGAGCACTACTATCTCGGCTACGCGTACGAGGAACGGGACATGCCGGCCCACGCTGCTCGCCACTACCGCCACGCTATTGCTCGCGACCCTACCTTCGCCGAGCCACTCCTCGCGCTCGCGGCACTCCACGCCGAGGCCGAGCGCTACGGCAAGGCCCTTGAACTCTATCGGCGCTATCTTAAAACGCAGCCCCACGACGCGGACGTGCGCTTTCTCTTGGGCCACACTGCGTTGCTCGCTCGGCGCTACGACGAGGCCGCGTCCGCGTACTCCGAGGTCGCAGCGGCGCGTCCCAACTGGGCAGCCGCGCACGGCGGCCTCGGCTACGCCCTCCTGATGGCAGACCAACCCCAACGCGCCGCCCGAGCTTATAGCCGCACGCTCGAATTGAACCCAGACTCAACGCTCGTGCGCTATCAACTGGCCCGCCTGTACGCGGAGCAAGGACAAAGCCGCGAGGCCATCGCCGAGTTTGAACAGCTAATGCAGCGCGAACCGCACGTGCCCGAGTACCCAGCCCGCCTCGCCGACTTGCTCATCCAACTCGAACAAGGGACGAGCATGGCCCTCGGGCAGACAGACCAACTAGCGGAGGCCGAAAAGCTCTTGCGCCACGCCAGCGCGCTCGATTCCAAGGCCGCGCATCCCCACTGGAGCTTGGGAATGCTCTATGCCCGCCAAGGGCGCTATGCAGAAGCTGTGCCCCTGTTTGAGCATTTGCTCCAAATTGCTCCGCGCGATTACCAAGCGCATCTGTTCCTTGGGCACCTCTACCAACGCACCGGACGCCAAGCCGACGCGGACGCTCAATTCGCGGCCTTTAGCCGCAGCCAGCGCGCCCATCGCATAGAAAAGGTGGCGCGGCGGGAAATGGAAGCCCAGATCGAACAAATTTTCGGCGGTTGATCCAGCGACTTATCTATGCACATCGCGAGCCGCTGGGTCGTTTTCGGGCATGCGCTGCTCGCCGTGCAAAATCGGTTGGATAGATTGGTGCGTTAGTACGCGACAGCTACGACGCGGCTCTGCTCGGCATCGCCCGAATCCCCGGAGACAAAAACGCGGGCTACGTATAGGCCCGGGGGAACTAGCTGGCCTTGGTCGTCGCGGCCGTTCCACACCTTGTCTGTGTAGCGGCCATTGGCCTCTTCACCGGCGAAGAGGACGCGCACGCGCTGACCGCTCAAGTCGTAGAGCGCGACTTCGACCGGCCGCGGAGTGCTCAGCGCTAGCAGGTTGTAGTGGATGATCGCCTCGTCGTTGATACCATCGCCATTGGGAGTAAAGGGGTTGGGCGTAGCCTGCATCTGACCCAATAGCTGCCCCTCGGCCAATACGGACGGGCTGAGTACCGTGGTACCGGAAAAGGCGTCCTCATCACCTTCGCCCAAAAAAGCCACATTGCCTGGGTCGATTACTTGGGCGGCACCCGGCTCGGTCGTGAGCCGCGCCGCCGCGGTGAAGTTGGTGCTGTACGTCAGCACATTGGTCTGGAAGCGAACGCGGACCTGAGTCTGGTCGTCGGTCACTACGGGGAAGCGCACGGCAAAGCGGTCGTCGGCAACCTCGGCAATGGCGAACTCCCCGCTGGCCGCGTCGAGGCTGTCGAATTGGTGCTCGG
>VXZF01000422.1 GCA_009845645.1 Gemmatimonadota bacterium
TCGGCCACCCCAAAGTCGTAAAAGGCCATATTGCCCTCGCCCAAGTGGTGCCACTCCATGGCTTGTTCGAGGTTCCAGAACTCGTTGTGGATGGACGGGCGGAAGACCTTCTTGTGGTCGTTATAGCGCGTGCGGTGATTGATGCGATCGTCGCTGATGCGGGTGACGGCGTTCCAGTTGCGGAAGTGGAGGTCGAGCAAATCATCGGCTGCACCAATCGCGTAGAACAGGCCAAAGTTGTACACCTGTTCGTAGAGATCATCCACATCCTCGGCCAGCAAGGTGCCGCCGCCGCACTCAAAGTACTGCCGGGCGAACAAGCGGCCCGACTCCTCCATCAGCGCGATCAAGTTCCGCTCCATCAGGGCCCACGCCGGCGGGGCTGCAACCTCGGTTGCCTCGATCTTGGTCATATTATTTACTACCATCGCCTACTACCTCCTGTGCGCGAGAAAGGGTCGGACGTAATTCTAGGTGGCGGCCCATGTGCGGGCAAGCGGTCCGCTTGGCCGCTCCAGACGCATCCGTTACCTTACAACCCCATGAACAGCAAAGATTACCTACACGCCCTCTTCGGCTGCCAGGGTCGCAAAGCCATCGTCACGGGTGCCTCCAGCGGCTTAGGAGCCGAAATGGCCCGCGTCCTCGTCTCGGCAGGAGCTGATGTCCTCGCCATCGCCCGCCGCCAAGATCGCCTCGAAGCACTGGCTAACGAATTGCAAGACCGCGCCGGCACCATTCACACACACGCGGCGGACCTCAGCGACAACGCCGCCATCGCCGCCCTGCCCGAGCAAGCGCACGAACAACTCGGCGGCTGCGATATCTTAGTCGCCAATGCCGGCACAGCCACTCGCGTCCGCCTCGAAGATATGGCCGAGCAAGACTTTGCCACGGTCGTCGATCTCAACCTCAAAGCCCAGTGGCTGCTCTCCAAAGCCTGCTTTCCCCTGCTCCGCCAATCTGAAGCCGGTCGCATCGTCAACATCGCCTCAATCTACGGCTTGGGAGCCTCGGTAATCAACGGCCTGAGTGCCTACACAATCAGCAAGCACGGACTCGTGGGGCTGACGCGCTCGCAGGCGGTGGAATGGAGCAGACACGGCATTACTGCAAACGCCATCGCCCCCAGCTATTTCCCCACCGAAATGACCGAGACCGCCCTCGACAACGAGAAGATGAGCACCCGCCTGCGCACCTTTACGCCGCAGGGCCGCTTTGGTCAGCCCGCAGAGCTAGCCACCGCCCTGCTTTTTTTGTGCTCAAAGGCCAGCGGCTACGTCAACGGAACCGTCGTACCGGTGGACGGAGGCTGGACAGCTTGGTGAGCGGAATTCGCATGACGCCTGAGCAAATCATAGCCCTAGTTGCAACCGGTGAGTCCGAGATACTGGAGTTCAAGGAGACCACCGGAAGACGCCGCGAAGCTGCCCAAACGATGTGCGCCATGCTTAACCATCGCGGTGGGCGCGTCCTTTTCGGCGTCACGCCGGAAGGATCTGCAATCGGCCCGCAAGTGAGCGACCACACGCTCGAAGAAGTGAGTGCAGAGATCCAAGAGATCGAACCGCCGGTATTTCCGGTAGTAGAGCGGGTTCCCGTGGAGGACAGCCGAGAAGTGGTCGTAGTAAGCGTCAATCAAGGTCCTATGAAGCCTTATAACTACAGGGGAATCGCCTACCGTCGGGTTGGAAATACCACCTTGAAGATGTCGTCCGACGAGTACAACCAGATGCTGTTTGAACGGATGCACAGCGAGCAACGCTGGGAAAACCAGCCCGCTACCGGATGGTCGGTCAGCGACCTCGACATAACTGAGATTGGGCGCACGATTGAGGAGGCGATTCGCCGAGGGCGTGTCAAGGATCCGGGCACTCGTGAACCTGAGGCATTATTGCGGGGCCTCAGTTTAATCAAGGATGGCGAATTGTTGCGGGCCGCGGTCGTATTGTTCGGAAGCACCGACCGGATCGAAGCGGAGATGCCTCAGTGCCTGCTCCGGGTCGCCCGTTTTCGTGGAATCACCCGCACGGAATTTCTCGACAATCGACAGTTTCGCGGCAACGCTTTCGTGCTGCTCGCAAGGGCAGAGCGTTTTATGCTCGAAAACCTGCCAGTAGCCGGCCGCATTGTCCCAGATCTCTTCAAGCGGATCGATGACCCGCTCTATCCACCTGCGGCACTGCGCGAGGCACTGGCGAATGCGTTCTGCCACCGGGATTATGCGATCGGCGGCGGCTCGGTAGCCACTGCAATATACGACGACTGCTTGGAGGTAACCTCAACGGGCTCGTTGCATTTTGGACTGACCGCGGAGAAGTTGTTTGCTCCACACGAATCGCTGCCTTGGAATCCTCTGATCGCTGATGTGTTTTACCGACGCGGCATCATTGAGCGATGGGGGATCGGCACGATCAATATGGTAAAGTGGACGACGGCTGCCGGCCTGCCACAACCCGAGATCGAGGATACCTCTGGTTGCGTGATGGTGCGCTTTCGGCCCAACCGAAATGTGCTGCCTCAGCGCGTTGAGAGAGACCTGACCGAGCGGCAACAAGCGACGCTAGCCCTGCTGGATCAGGCTGGTCGAGGGCTAGCACTGCGCGAGATATACGCACAACTAAAGCCGCTGGCCAGCGAGCGGCAGGTGCGAGAAGACTTGGCTATCCTGAGGACGCTTGGGCTGGTCGCGCCCACGGGACATGGGCGGGGAGCACGGTGGAACCGCCTGTAAATCAAAATTGTCGAGTCAATTAGTTGGCTTATTATGGCTTATTCACAGGCCAATACGATCCAACTACTTGAAAATAAAGATGTTGGCTTATTATGGCTTATTATGGCTTATTCACAGGCCAATACGATCCAACTACTTGAAAATGCCGCTCACCACTGAAAGTTGACACTATGAAAAAGCGAATCCTCGGCCGCACAGGCCTAGCCGTGAGCGAGCTGTCGCTCGGCGGGCTTTTCGTCTCGTCTCATGGCGCGGCCTTTGAGCAGAGCAATCAGGCCGTGCTGCGAGCTCTCGAATTAGGGGTCAATTACATCGACACCGCACCGACCTATTTCGACAGCGAAGAAGTCTTAGGCAAGGCATTGGAAGGCGTGGAAACGCCCTTTTACCTTTCGACCAAGATCGGGGGACGCCTTACCCCCTTCCTGCCGCAGGATTCTGCCTGCCTGCGGCGCTCGGTGGAGGAAAGCCTAGCGCGCCTCAAGCGCGACCGCGTCGATATCCTAATGGTCCACGAGCCAGACCGACCAAGGATGTACGATTGGTGGGCCGACGAGAAATACAACGGCCCGGTGTTAGAGGTTATAGACGAACTCAAGCAGGAAGGTCTCGTCGATTACCTCGGCCTAGGATCGACCACGGCCTACCACATCGAGCCTATTATCCGCACGGGCCGCTTCGACATCCTGCTCACCGCCCTCAACTACAGCCTGCTTTGGCGCGAGGCCGCGCACTGCGCCTTGCCAGCGGCGCACGAACACAACATGGGCATCGTCATCGGCTCGCCGCTGCAAATGGGCGCCCTGTCCCCAGCCCACGAGGAAGAAATACGGCGAGGGGTGCTGTGGTTGGGTCAGCCGCGCCAGCAGCAGTTTTGCGCCCTCTACGACTTTGCCCGCGAAGTCGGTATTTCCCTGCCCGAACTAAGCCTGCGCTTCGTACTCTCCGACCCGCGCGTCTCCTGCGCCCTGATGGGAGCTCGCTCGCAGGCGGAGGTCGAAGAGAACGCCGCTGCGGTCACCAACGGTCCCTTGAGCAGCGAAGTACTCACCCGACTCGACAAGATCGCCGCCATGGTGCCCTTCCGCCCTTGCGAAGAACCCTTCGTCCTGCCGCTAGGCCGGACGTACGCTGGGCTGGGACAGGCCCGATAGAGATCGCTTAGACCGGCGGCGCTTCGAGAAAAACGCGCACCCCCATATCGGCGTAGCGCGATCGGCTCTCGGCCGTGCCGTTGCGGAAACAGACCGCAGTATCCGTGCCCTGCAAGGCTTCGACCACGTGACGCACGCAATCGTCAACGCTTTTGAGATGGGGATGCCCCCGGTGGTTTAGATCCATTTGCAGGTCAGTAGGACCAAAAGAGAGGCAATCGACCCCGGGCTGCGCCAAGTTAAATGCACTCGTCGCGGCCGCCACCGATTCGACTTGCAGCCATAACACCCCGTACTGGTTCCACCAATCCGCATACGCCTGGGGGCCACTGCTGGTATCGCCGACGCGGGCACCACCGCCGTGGCTGCGCACCCCTTGCGGCAAGTAGTAGAAATTGGCCACGGCCTCTTCAGCGGTCGCCACGGTCTCTACTTGGGGCACTTCGATCCCCGAAGGCCCTAAGTCCAAGCAGTTGCCGATCAGGTACGTGTGGCGAGTGTGCTTGATGCGAAAGTGCAGCGGCAGGTCAAACTCCCCAACCATGCCCGCCAACGCGACCAAGCGGTCTTCGCTATAGGGCGAGTGCTGACTGTCGGTAAAGACAAAATCGCACGCACCCAACTCGGCGATTCGCTTGAATGCATCGCGCTCAATGTCGCCGCGGATGCCAAACCCCACCACCTGTTCGCCCCGCTTGATCTTCTGCTTCAAATTCGCTGCCATGCTCGCGTCTCCTTTAAGAGAGTGCCAATGCCTCGATTAGGCGTATAGCCCTAATATGCTAGCCACCAGCCAGAGCAAGATGTTGATCTGCAAAGGCCGATCACTCCAAACCACTGTCGTCGGATCGTCCCCCTGCCCCCGGTGATACACTAGATAGAGATAGCGCAACACGCCGTAGAGCACAAAGGGAATCGTCCACTGCATTTGTGTGCCCTCTGCGCCCACCCCCATCGCGTACAGCGCGTAGCAGACTATGGTCACCGCCGTGAGGACGGCGATCATCTGGTCGAGAAAAGGCACGCTGTATTCTTCAAGAATAGCGCGGTGATCTGCGGCCTCATCCGCGAGTTGCACGATCTCTTGCCGACGCTTGACCGCAGCCATAAAGAGCACCAAGGCAAAAATACAGACGATAAACCAAGTGGAAATAGACACCTCAATAACCACGCCGCCGCCGACGGCTCGCAGCAGGTAACACGCGGCTACGATCAGCACATCCATCAATACCACGTGCTTGAGCCGGAGCGAGTACGCCGCGTTGAGCGCCGCGTAGAGCACGGCCACCCACCCCAAATGAGGATGCAGCCAAAAAGCGCAAACCAACGCAAGGGCCAACGAGACCAAAGCCGCCCCCCAAGCCAATGAGACCGACAGGTGGCCAGCGGCAATCGGTCGATGGCACTTCTCGGGATGCAGGCGGTCGTACTGGCGGTCGAAGATGTCGTTGAACAAATAGACGCCGCCGCTCAGCAGGACGAAGCAGAGGGCCGCCCCTAAGCTGTGTATTAGGTAGGAAAGTTCAAATAGATGTTCGGAAAAGACGAGGGCAGGAAAAACGAAGACATTCTTGATCCACTGCCGGGGGCGCATGGACCAGAGGATGTAGTAGAGCAACAAAACTAGGCTATGCTTCGGCACAACCGGAGATGAGAGGCCGTTCAGACCTCCATGATCTCCTTTTCCTTGTTCTCGATGATCTCGTCAATGGAGGCTACATACTCAGCGGTCAACTCCTGCACCTGTTTCTGCGCGCTACGCGACTCGTCTTCGGAGATATCCCCGTCCTTTTGCGCTTCCTGGAGCAAGTCGATCCCGTCGCGCCGCGCATGGCGCACGGCAACTCGCCCTTCCTCGGCTCGATGCCGGGCGACTTTGGTGATTTCTACCCGCCGCTCCTCGGTCAGTTCGGGAATGGGCAGTCGGATAATGGTGCCGTCATTGGCCGGATTGAGCCCCAAACTCTTGTCGGCGAGAATGGCCTTTTCAATCACGGGAATCAAGGCCGCCTCCCAAGGCTTGATCGCCAACAAGCGCGGCTCGGGGACGCTGATTGTCGCCACCTGATTGAGCGGTGTCTGCTGGCCGTAGTAATCCACCCGCACGTTGTCGAGCATGGCGACCGAGGCCCGCCCCGTTCGGATAGAGGCTAAGTCGCGGCGCAGAGACTCAATGGCCTTATCCATAGCCTCTTTTACTGTTTCAAGGACCTCTTCCAACATGACGGCCTCAATGTGTTTTCAGGCGTCTTCTCCCAAGACGAACCGCTCAAAGCGACGCACGGTAATTTTCTCGCCGATTTTGGCGGTTATCTCGGTGACTAATTCGCCAATGGTCTGGTCGGGGTTTTTGACGAAGACCTGCTCCATCAGGCAATTTTCCTGATAGAACTTCTCCATGCGGCCGTCGACGATTTTCTCGGCAATGTGCTCGGGCTTGCCCTCGTTTTTGGCCTGTTCGAGAAAGATGGCTCTCTCCCTTTCCACGGCGTCGGCGGGAATGCCCTCCCGCTCGACTGCCAAAGGCTGGGAAGCGGCAATGTGCATGGCCACATCCTTGGCGAACTCTTGGAAGTCGTCGGTGCGGGCGACGAAGTCGGTTTCGCAGTTGACCTCTAACAATACGCCGAGGCGGCTACCCTGGTGAATATACGCTTGGATCAGGCCCTCGCTGGCATCGCGACCAGCTCGCTTCTCCACCGCAGACAGGCCCTGCTTACGCAAGTACTCAATGGCCTTTTCGCTGTCGCCGCCGGTTTCCTGCAGGGCTTTCTTGCAATCCATCATGCCCAAGCCCGTTTTCTCCCGGAGCATTCGTACGCTTTGTGCGGTAATCTGAGTCATCGTCGTTTGCTTTCAAAAGTAGTTGATCTAGCTATGCGGTGGCCTCGGCTACATCCGCCGGAGCCTCTTCGGTTTGTTCGGCCTCTTCGGCCTCTTGCTTGTCGTCGCGCGCCGCTTTCTCGACTTCGGCTTCGGCCCTACCCTCAATCACCGCGTCGGCGATCAGGCGCGTAATGAGGGCGATCGAGCGGATGGCATCGTCGTTGCCGGGAATCGGATAGGTCACCAAGTCGGGATCGCAGTTGGTATCGACAATGGCCACGGAGGGAATGCCTAGCTTGGCCGCCTCGCGCACTGCGATGTGCTCCTTCTTGATGTCTATGATAAAGACCAAGCCGGGCAAGCTACCCATGTTGCGGATGCCAGCCAAGGTCCGCTGGAGTCGGGCGCGTTCTTTTTCGAGCAGCAGAACTTCTTTTTTCTTGAGGTTCTCGTAGGTGCCGTCAGCCGAGATGCGGTCGAGATGCTCTAGGTGCCGGATGCTTTGACGGATAGTCTGCCAGTTGGTCAACATCCCGCCGAGCCAGCGCTCGGTGACGTGAAACATACCACAGCGCTCAGCTTCCTGCCGCACGAGTTCGGCGGCCTGTTTCTTCGTGCCGACAAAGAACACGGCGCGCCCAGCGCGCACCGTCTGGCGCACGGCCTCGCAAGCGGCCTCGACCTTGCCGACCGTCTTTTGCAGGTCGATGATGTGGATGCCGTTGCGCTCGGTGAAGATGTAGGGCTGCATTTTGGGGTTCCAACGCCGGGTCTGGTGCCCGAAGTGGGTCCCCGCTTCCAGCAAGTCGCGGATAGTGAAGTCAGCCATGATCGCTCCTAAATGTTAGTTGGGCCTCCGCTTCCTTCATCTACACACAGAAACCCCGCAGACGCCGAACGCCCACGGGACACTCTCTGCCGTGCATCGGGAAGCGTGTGTATTGGAATGGAACTAGCGCTTGGAGAATTGGAAGCGCTTGCGCGCGCCAGCCAATCCGTATTTCTTGCGCTCTTTCTCACGGGCGTCGCGCGTCAAAAAGCCGCCTTTCTTCAACACTTCCCGCTTCTGCGGGTCGTACTGCACCAAGGCGCGGGCAATGCCCAAACTCGCGGCACCGGCTTGGCCGCGCAGGCCGCCGCCACGGGTGGAAATGTGGATGTCGAATGCGTTTCGCGTCTCGGTCAGATCCAGAGGCTGCACGAGGATCATCTCTAAAGAATCTCGGCGCAGGTATTCGCTGACCGCGCGACCGTTCATGTAAATACTGCCATTGCCGAGCTGCATTCGCACTCGGGCGACCGAGGTCTTTCTACGGCCGGTCGCTTCATAGCTTTCTAAGGGCATGGGCGCGTTGCCTTTGGCTTAAAGTTCGAGAGGCTGGGGGTTTTGCGCTTGGTGCCGGTGTTCGCCGCCGGCATAAATGCGGAGCTTCTTTAGCTGCATCCGGCCCAATTTGGTGTGCGGCAGCATACCCCGCACGGCCTTGCGGATTATGCGGTCGGGATGCCGTTCGGCCATGCGGCTGTAGGGCGTGACCCGCAAGCCACCTGGATAGCCGGTGTGGCGGTAATAGACCTTTTTTTCGGCCTTGTTGCCCGTGACTTTTACCTTGTCGGCATTAATCACGATGACGTGGTCGCCCACATCGACATGAGGGGCGTATTCGGGCTTGCCCTTGCCGCGCAGCACTTGGGCGATTTCCGAAGCCAGCCGCCCTAGTATCTTATCAGTGGCATCAATCACAAACCACTGCCGCTTGATGTCGCCCGCTTTAGGGGCGTAGGTAATGTCGTTCATCGTCTTTTCTCAGATTATATAGAAATTGTTTAACCTAAGCCCTCTATCCGTGCTTGTCAACGCCCGCGCCACCATCGCCAGAGTAGCACCACTCCCACTAAGCACAGGATCCCCACCAATAATCTATTGTATTGTGCGAGCAGCTCCGTGACCTGTTCCCAGTTTTCACCCACCAAAATTCCGGCGTAAAGCAGCAATCCATTCCAAACTGCCATGCCGATCGCGCCGCAGAGCACGACGGTCGGCCAAGGCATGCGTCCCAGACCAGCACCGATGGCGATGACCGACCGAATGCCGCTTAAAAATCGGTTACCTAAAATGAGCGCGACGCCGTAGCGACTGAGCCACCGCTCGGCTTGGTCCAGTTTCGCCGTTCCCCGACGGCCTGCGAAAAAGGCGCGTCCCCGGCTATAGCCCAAATAGTACATGACGAAAAAGCCGGCCATGCCCCCGACACAAGTAGCGAGAAAAACCGGCCATATATCCAAAAGGCCGCGCCCGACCAAATAGGCGCTGAACACCACCACCGTATCGCCCGGTATAGGGGGCACAATGTTTTCCAAAAAGGCGCTAAGCAACAAGATGCCATACGCCCACAGTGGATCGACGCCAGACAAGGCCGCAAGCAGAGAGTCCAAATATTCTGCCATGCTTTAGAGCGCCAAAAGGACCACAGCTTGAGCTTCCATGCCTTCCTCCCTCCCGACAAACCCCAAGCGCTCGGTCGTCGTGGCCTTGAGCGAAACCTGATTCACCTCTAGGCCCAAAGTCGCAGCTAGCGTCTGGCGCATCGCTGCTATGTGCGGCGCGAGCTTGGGCCGCTGGGCCGCAACGACCGCGTCGATGTGCAGGACCCGCGCCCCTCGTTCCGCTATCAGAGTGCCGACCTGTTCGAGCAGCACCAAGCTCGATATGTCTTTGTATTGCGCGTCCGAGTCGGGGAAGAGCTGGCCGATATCTCCGGCCGCCAAGGCACCCAAGAGCGCGTCAATTACGGCATGTGTCAACACATCCGCGTCCGAGTGGCCCGCCAATCCCCGAGCAAAGGGCACGACGACCCCGCCCAAAATTAGAGGCCGCCCCTCCTCCAAGCGATGCACGTCGTAGCCCTGTCCTATGCGCAAGCCCACAGCAGGCACCTCCTCCCTTGCGCGCACTCGCCACTCGGCCCAAGCCAGATCCTCGGGCGTGGTCAGCTTGCGGTTGTCGGCTTCGCCGGTCACGACACAGACTGTGTGACCCAGCCGCTCGACTAGCGCGGCGTCGTCCGTGGCCACCGCGTCGGTTCCGGCCGCGTGGTATGCCCTCAGCAGCAACTCGCGGTCAAAGCCCTGCGGGGTCTGCGCCTGCCACAGCCGCTCGCGGCGCGGCGTGCCAACGACCCGATCGTCCGCCACTTCCTTGATCGTCTCTACTACCGGCAAAGCGGGCAACGCCGCTCCGTGCTCGCGAGTGGCGGCAACCACCCGCTCCAGCAGCCCCTCTGAAATAAACGGCCGCACGGCATCGTGTACCAAAACCATATCGGCACGAGTCTCCAGCAAACCTCGATACACGGATGCGCTGCGCTCAGCACCCCCAGGCACAAGGGCGGCGACCTTGGCAAAGCCCCCACTTTCACTCAATTGGCTACGGCAATAGTCCATGTCCTCGCGCCGCACGACCAAGACGATATCGGTCACCAGCGGGCTAGCTTCGAGACGCGCTAGCACGTGCCAGAGTACAGGCCGGCCCCCTAACGGGAGGTACTGTTTGGGCTGATCTGCTCCCATGCGCTGCCCCCGGCCAGCGGCCGGGATGATGGCGGTTATATTTTCCACGATCTCACACAATCATCATGGCATCGCCATAGCTGTAAAAGCGATAGCCCCGTTCTACGGCCTCGCGGTAGGCGGCCAAAAGCCGTTCTCTCCCGACAAACGCCGCCACGAGCAGTAACAGACTCGAACGCGGCAGGTGAAAATTCGTCACCAACGTATCGACCGCCTTGAATGCGTAGGGCGGATAGATAAAAGCATTCGCAAATCCTCCGCAGGCGCGCACATACCCCTCAGCATCAACACTTGACTCCAAGGTCCGCACCACGGTAGTACCTACGGCGACGATGCGTCCACCACCCGCGCGACAACGCCTGAGCGCGGCCGCCACCGACTCGTCGATTTCACAGTATTCAGGCTCGAGTACATGCTGGCGCGGGTCCGCGCAGCGCACCGGCTCGAACGTGCCCGGCCCCACGTGCAAAAGCACCTTCAGGACCGCCACGCCCTTGGCCGCGCTCTCAGCGATTAACTGAGGGGTAAAGTGCAGGCCGGCCGTGGGGGCGGCAACAGCCCCTGGACGCGCCGCATAGATAGTCTGATAGCGCTCCCGATCCGCAGCTTCGGGCGGTCGCCGAATATAGGGAGGCAGCGGTATCTCCCCGATCTCTTCCAGCCGCTCCAGCACGTCTTCAACGGCAAAGCGCACGCGAAACCGCCCCGGTGCAACCTGCTCGACGATGTGCGCTTCCACCGCTCCATCGCCAAACTCCAACTGCGTCTTTGGTTTTAAGCCCCGCCCAGGCCGCCCCATCGCCAGCCAATCGCCCGCAGTCAGCGGCCTGAGCAACAGCAGTTCAACCCGCCCTCCGGTAGTGACTTTACGCCCTTTGAGCCGAGCCGGCACGACCTGCGTTTGATTCAATACTAGGGCGTCGCCAGGCGCGAGCTGATCGACGATAGCCCCAAAGTGCAGGTGCTGCAACGAGCCATCCGCCCGGTTCAAGAGCAACAGACGCGCTTGGTCGCGCTCGGGCGGTGGGCGTTGGGCGATCAGGGCCTCGGGCAGGTCAAAGTCGTAGTCCACCAAGCGCATCGAGCGGTATCAACCTATCCCCGAGACTGCGTAGGACGCCACCGCGCATAGCGGAAAATGGTCCAGAGAATTTTGTATCCGGCCCGCAGCGTGCCGCTGAGCGTGCCGGTGATTTTGGAACTGCCGATACGGCGGCGGTAGCGCACAGGCACTTCGACCGCACGCAAACCCAGCCGAGCGGCTTTAACCTGCATCTCCGCGGTCCAGCCAAAGTTGCGATCCTGCATCTCTAGCCGCATGAGCGCGTCGTAGCGCAATGCGCGAAAAGGCCCCAAATCCGTAAAAGTGACGCCAAACAACAGGCGAATTAAGAAGGTGGCCAACCAGTTACCAAAGCGAGCCTGCGGCAAAAGAGCACCCTTTTCTCGCTGACCCAAGACCCGAGAACCAATGACCATATCGGCATCGTCTGCGATGATCGGTCTTACTATAGCCAGCATGTCCTCGGGATAATCGCTGTAATCGCCGTCGAGAAAGACGACGATATCCGGACAATCGAGGTGGGCCATGCCCATTAGACAGGCTTGGCCGTAGCCGCGGCGCGGCTCGACGACGACGCAGGCATCCAAGCTGCGGGCCACCTCGGCGGTGCGGTCGGCCGAGCCATTATCGACGACGATAATCTGCTGTGCGATATCTGGTATGTCTTGCAGCACCTTGCCGATGGCTTCTTCTTCGTCGCAGGCGGGAATGACGACGGCAATGGCTGGCGGCGAGTCCATGCGCTGGCACCGCAGGTGAAGTGCTATTTAGAGATTTTCCTCCAACCAGAGGAAGAACAAATCCTGCGCCTCGACCACATTGTCGAGCAAGGCATAGCCGTGGTCAGCCGAGTCTGTAAAAACGCGCAAATCCTTCGGCTCGGCCGTCTGCTCCTCTAGGAAAGAAGCGAAATCTTTATAGCTGAGGATCTGGTCCTCGCTCACAGCAATTTGGTCCTGATCGCCTACCATAAAGAGCATGGACCGCGGACCAAACGATTCAAGGCCGGTCCCAATGACCAACGGCTCCAGCGAAGCGGCTCCCCACAGCCCCGGCGAGAGGGAGACGCTGGTTTTTATTAACTCGGGGAAAACACCCGAACACACGTAGGCTATATTGCCCCCCGAGCCACTGCCCACGACCGCGATGCGGCTGATATCGATCTTGGACTGACTCTGCAGCCAGACTAGCGCAGCGTGGACATCGAGAAAGC